>JAQCNK010000005.1 GCA_028275075.1 Haloarcula sp.
TTCACCCGGCTGGTCAACCGTCTTGGCGACATCGAGATCACCGACGTGACCAGCGGCTTCCGAGTTTATCGGGTGTCGATGCTCGCCGAGATACTCCACCGCGGGGACAAACACTGGGCTATCGAACAGACCCTGGAAGCCGCCAAAGATGACTATCCCATCACCGAGGTGTCCACGCAGATGCCCACCCGGGAGGAGGGCGAGTCGCAGTTCACAATCGATACCTTCGCGCTGTACCCGCTCCGGATGACCGATACAATCCTCCGCGTGCTACTCTTTCGCTAACCATGGTCGAGTACACTCTCGTCAACCTCATGGCGCTGGTCGTTGGTGTCGCCTTCCTCGTCAACGGCTACGTGCTGGTCAAGCAGGGCCGTGAGGCGATAGCCCTCTTCGTCGTCTCGGTGGCTATCGGTGGTGGGCTCATCTTCGTCGCCGTCTTCCCCAACGTCTTCGAGGTCGTTGCGTCGATATTGGGTCTCGAATGGAAGGCTCGGGCCATCCTCGTCATCTCGAACCTGACGCTGTTTGTTATCACCACATATCTGTTCAACCGAATCGGGAAGCTCTACGACCGCCTCTCGCGACTCAACGAGGAACTCAGTCTGTTGCGCAGCGAGGTCGAGGACCTCCGCGATGAGTGACACTGTCGACCACGCGGTGTTGTCCATCGACGTCGAGCTGTTTGACCAGACCCCCGCCTACCGTTCGGCGTCGGGCACCACTGACCAGCAGGGTATTGGGCTGAACGGGCTGGAGTGGTTTCGGGAGACGCTCCGTGATCGTGACGCGAACACGACCTGTTTCGTCGTCTCCGCACTCGCCGACCGGTATCCCGACCACGTCGAACAGCTGGCCGACGCGGGCTTTGAAATCGCCTCACACACCCACTCTCACGAACTGCTGTCGGACCTCGACGCCGACCGCCGCCGAGAGGAGCTGGCGTCCTCCCGCGACCGACTCGAATCGCTTACCGGTCAATCAGTCACAGGGTTCCGCGCCCCTGCGTTCGACATCACCGACGACCACTTCGACCTGCTCGCCGACACGGGGTACGGTTACGACTCAAGCATCATCGCTAGCCGAGCCATTCCGGGCTGGTACGGGGGCGAGTACGAGCTTGAAGCCCCGGCGCTCGCGACGGCCGTCGATCCCGACGCGCCCGCTGGTCTCGCTGAACTACCCGCCAGTGTGATGCCCGGACTGCGACTCCCACTGACGGGGACGTGGCTTCGCTTTTTTGGGCCCCGGTACACCGCCGTCGGTATGCGCCTGCTCGCCCGACAGGGGATCGTTCCAGTGCTGTACGTCCATCCGTGGGAGCTCGTGGGGCTGCCAGCGGTCGCGGGCGTCCCCGAACGGGTCTACTACCACACCGGCGAGTGGATGCGCGAGGCCGTTTCCTACGTTCTCGACCAACCGTTCGACTTTGTCACCGCCCGGTCAGCCATCGAGTCATCGCGCACGGACTGGCCCCCAGCGACCCACCGCACCGACGGACAACAGGAGGGGTGACGTGACGGCGAGCCGGCGCGATATCGTGGTTTCTGTCCTGCAGTACGGCGCCGGCATCGCCGCCCTCGCGTTCCTGCTGTCGCAGGTCGATATCGCCACTGTCAGCGCGCGGCTTCGGGCCACTGAGCCCACTGTTCTCGTGGTGCTCGCCCTCGTCACCGCTGGCGGGGTCCTCGCCCGCTTTGACACGTGGCGGGCAGTCGTCGGCCCCTTCGCAAGCGTCCCCCTGCTCACCGCTGGCCGCGTCGACCTCGCGGTCAACTTCGTCAACCAGCTCCTCCCCTCGCGGCTCTCCGGTCGGCTGGCCGCCCCGTTCATACTGCGGGCCGAGACGGGCATCGACTACGGCGACGCGACCGCCGCCGCGGGCGCTCACACCGGCATCTACGCTGTCTACTACGGCCTCGTCTCGGCCGTTGGCCTCGCCGCCATCGTCGGCCGCGTCTCCACCGGCCTCCTGGTCTTGCTTGCGCTGTCGACGGCGCTGTATCTCACCGCTGGCGTCGTCGTCCTGCTTGCCGGACTGAACCTCACCGCGCTGGACCGACTCGTCGGCTTGCTGGCCGCGCTGGCCGAACGGGTCCCGCGCGTCGGCCCGGTGCTGGCCGGCCGCATCCGCGCTATCCCAGAGATAACTGAGAGTTCCGCGGACGCGTTCGGGCGCGTCTCGTCGAGCCCGCGGGTCTGGCTGCGCTACGGCGCTGGGTGGACCCTCGCGCTCGTCGTCGCTCCCGGACTCCGCGTCTGGCTCCTGTTTCTGAGTTTCGGCACGACGGTCGACCCCCTGTTGCTCCCACTCTATCTGGTGACGGCTTACAGCATTACCCTGCTCCCGCTCACGCCCGGTGGCATCGGTGTCACTGAGGCGACTGCGACCGCCGTCTTCGTCAGCCTTGGCGTCCCCGAAGCGGTCGTTATTCCCGTCATCTTCCTCGATCGCTTCCTTGGCGTCTACCTGCCCGCGCTCGCAGGCTGGTACCCGACACTCGATATGGACCTCTCCGTCCTGTAGTCCAGTCTGGCCAGTCAAACAGCCCAGTTACGAGTTCGAGACTCCCGGCTACGTCAACATATTGGGCAAGACCTAACGACTAGAGCGTTCTGTATCCGATATGGCCGAGGATACAGACGACGACCTCGAAACCGTCGTCGCCGGAGCGGTCACGATGCTCACCCTCACCGTCGCGTTCGGGCTGCTGTTTGCGGGTGTCCCGTACTTCTGGGTCGCCTTTCCGGTCGGCTTCGGCGGGCTGCTCCCGATGTCGGTGGGGGCAGCGCAGCGCTACCGGCGCCGACAAGAGACCGACAGCCGGCCCGCCCGTGACGGGGACGACGCGCTGGTGACGCTGCGCGAGCGCTACGCTCGCGGTGAGCTTACCGACGCGGAGTTTGAGGAACAGGTCGAACGGCTGCTGGAGACGGAGGATCCGGAGACCGCTCGCGAACAGGTGGCCCACGAACGGGAACAAGCGGACCACAACCGCGAGATAGAGTAGACGGGTCGACCGAAGCCCTGATAGATATTCGCCGGGGCCTGGCGGAGGCGAATTCTATCAATCGTTCTGTTGACCCGTATAGGCTAGAACGGGTGTTCGTGAGGGCTGGTACAGGGCTCGTTGCGCCGCAGGATGAGCGTGTACTGGTTGGCCCGAAGCTCCTGCTCGTCGGCGAACTGGTCAGTCTGTGGGACGACACCGTAGCGCAGCAGATCGGTGTACGTACCCGGTGTCGCCCGCTGTGGGACAAAGTCCGGCGGGCGCTCGCCGAACTCGGCGACGATATCGTACGCTGTCTCCTCTTCGACTAGCGAGCGAATGTACTTGCGCCGGGGCTCCCCGTTGCGGTAGTAGGTCCCCTGTTTCAGATACAGCAGGTCCCGATAGCCCAACTGGATATACTCGGGGCAGGGATCCGACTCCGCGCGCCGCTCGAACTGGTGGTTTATCTCCATCCCGTGGGGAACCGCGGTATCTTGGAGATTGACGCGGTAGACCTCTACTGTGGCGTTCTCGTTGGCGTTCTCGACCAGCCACGCCTCAGCCTCATCCCGGGGCATCGAGGCGAAGCCGACAGTGCCCATGCCGGCGTATATCGCTGTCGTCACGATCAAGAGTGCCATCAGCGGGCGGGCGACTGAGGGGTTCCACTCACGGATGTCGGTCAGCGAAGACGCCACTAGCAGCGCCAGCAGTGGGAACGTCGGCAGTAGGTGGTGAACCCGGAAGTCGTGCCACTGGGAGAACATCACGACGTAGAGGCCGAGCACAACGAGCACAAGCGCGATGCCGTACCGGCCCTCGCGACGCTTGCCCAGCCCCGCAACGCTCCCGAGGACGCCCGCGACCGACGCGACAAACAGCGGCAGCCCCAGCCCGCTGATGTAACCCCGGAGAAACCACCAGGTGATGGGCGCGTCCGGTCCCGTCGGCCAACTCATCCGGGAGGCCGAGCCGCCGAAGATACGCGCCACGAGCTGGTCGACCCCACCCACGAGGAAGGTCGGAAAGCCGAGCAGTATCGTCACCAGCCCCAGCGTCGCGCCGGTGACGAGCAGCCGCGGGGCAAGCAGCGTGCCCAGGGTATCCGCCCCCGTCTTCAGCGACCGGAGCACGTGTGCCATCCCGACCCCGAGGATGATCGGTGCCGCGGTGAGCTTGAACGCGATGGCGGCCCCGCCACAGACCGCGCCGGCGTAGAAGGGCAGGGCCTCGCCGCGCTCCACGTAGACGTACAAGAGATTGAGCGCCAGTAGAACGAAACACAACGCTGGCATGTCCTCACCGCCCTCATGGGCGATGGTGAGAAAACCGAACGTCAGCGTGAGGATGGTCGCGGCCAGCCGACCGGTCGACCGGTCGACGACAGCCGTGCCCAGCCGGTATGTCAGATAGACCGACCCCACCGCGAAGGCGACGTTGAACAGCCGCACGAACGCCACACTCCAGGTCCAGACCCACTCGGGCGTGCCAGCCCACAGAGTGTAGTAGCCAAACGCCGGGTTCGGGTATCCGACTGCAGTGAATATCTCGCCGCGTCCGGTGAGCAACGCGACGACGACGACCGGGAGCAGGGCCAGCGCGAACAGGTACAGCGTCGCGCCGAAGGGGACGCGGCTCCAGGTCACACCGCCCTGCAATGACTCGATGCTCGGGTCTGCGAGCACTCTGCCGTAGGGGACCATCGCGTCGATCAACCGGTCCTTCTCGTCCCGCGTGGCGAAATTCGGAACGCGATGGAAAAACCAGAAACTGGTAAGCAAGGTCGCAGCGACCATGATGTATGGGAGGTACGGGTCGGCGCGGAAGTCCTCGCGGACCTGCGACCGGACCCGGTCGAACAGCACTCTCCCGGGACCAAGCATACCTCGATAAACCTCAAGAGACGACAAAAGTTGTCTGGTCTCGGTCGCCGATAGCCGGGTGGCAAACTGGCCGTCAGCGACGGCCCCAGTGACTCGCGTGTTCACATCTCCGCGTGGAGTTTCCTGCAGCACAGACCGCTCGCTACGCTCGCGGTGTTGTGCTGCAGAGAAACGTCCGGACGGAGATTTGAACTCCGGTCCCTGGCTCCGCAAGCCAAGAGGATAGTCCACTACCCTACCCGGACTCATCTTTGAGGAGGGTGGTCGGTATGAAAAGGGTGACGGTTCGACCCCTGCTACGCGAGGGGTGGACAC
>JAQCNK010000007.1 GCA_028275075.1 Haloarcula sp.
CCAACGCACGCGCAACGGCGTGTTCGCGGCCGCCGCCACCCACGAGCAGCACTGTCTCTGTCATATCTCCATTCCCAATCGGCTCCGACGTAAGTATTGTCTTTCATACGGTCGGTTGTAAGCCATTGCCGGGATTTGTCGGACCCGGCCCGGCAAATCACCGGTAAATCGTTACAACCGACCGTATCAGCGGTTCGGTCGGTGAGACCCGCGAGCCACTGCTCTGTACGCAACTGGTCGGGCGTCTGCTCCTGCGGTTTACAGAACAGCGACGAGAAAGCGGCAGTGTCAACGGCCCGATGATACGGGTCGACAGAACGATTGCTAGAATTCGGCTCGCCAGACCCCGGCGAATATCTATCAGTGTCGACCCGTAGACACACCGCTTTTGGGTCCTGGCCACCGAAACAAACGCATGAGTGATGCCCCGCCCCCAACCGAACGGAACCGTCTCGACGAGGCCGAGAGCCCCTATCTCCGGCAGCATGCCGACAACCCGGTCAACTGGCAGCCGTGGGACGAGCAGGCCCTCGATGCAGCCAGGGAGCGAGACGTACCGATATTCCTCTCTATTGGCTACGCGGCCTGCCACTGGTGTCACGTGATGGAGGAGGAGAGCTTCGAGGACGAGGCCGTCGCAGAGAGGCTCAACGAGAACTTCGTCCCGGTAAAGGTCGACCGGGAGGAACGGCCAGACCTCGATTCCGTGTATATGAGCATCTGCCAGCAGGTAACGGGTGGCGGTGGGTGGCCGCTGTCGGTCTGGCTCACGCCCGACGGAAAACCCTTCTATGTGGGCACGTACTTCCCGCCCGAAGAGAAACGCGGCCGGCCCGGCTTTTCGCAGCTCCTGGAGCGTTTGGCGACTTCCTGGGCGGACCCCGAACAGCGGGCCGAGATGGAGAACCGCGCTCAGCAGTGGACCGACGCTATCGAGAGCGACCTCGAAGACGTGGGTGAGCCCGGCGACCCGGATGAGAATATCATCGGGACGGCCGCGACCATCGCCCATCGGGGCGCTGACCGCGACCACGGCGGCTGGGGGTCGGGCGGCCCGAAGTTCCCGCAGACCGGCCGTCTCCACGCACTGCTTCGAGCACACGCGGACGGTGAGCGTCCCAGTGGGTCGGGACTTTCCGGCCCACAGGGCGACGACGGCCCCTCGGACGACTACCTGACCGTCGTCGAACAGACGCTCAACGCGATGGCCGACCGTGGCCTCTATGACCACGTCGGCGGCGGTTTCCACCGCTACTCGACGGACATGCAGTGGGCAGTCCCCCACTTCGAGAAGATGCTGTACGACAACGCCGAGATCCCGCGGGCCTTCCTTGCGGGGTACCAGGCTACCGGCAACGAGCGCTACGCCTCGGTCGTCAGTGAGACGTTCGAGTTCGTCCAGCGAGAACTCCAACACGCTGACGGCGGCTTTTTCAGCACTTTAGATGCGGTAAGCCGACCGCCCGGGAGCGACGGAGACGTCGACACCGAGGAGGGCGCGTTCTACGTCTGGACGCCTGCACAGGTCCACGACGCCGTCAGCGACGAGCAGGCGGCAGACATCTTCTGTGAGTACTTCGGCGTCACCGAGGGCGGCAACTTCGAGGGTGCGACGGTGTTAGGTGTGCGCAAGCCCGTCGACGTCCTCGCCGAGGAGTACGACCTGAGCGAACCGGAACTGACCGAGACGTTAGAGCGTGCGCTCACTGAAGCATTTGAAGCCCGTCAAGCGCGCCCGCGACCCGCCCGCGACGAGAAGATACTCGCCGGCTGGAACGGCCTGATGATATCCACGCTCGCCGAGGGGGCCATCGTACTTGACGACGCCTACGCTGACGTGGCCGCCGACGCACTGGGCTTCGTCCGTGAGCATCTCTGGGACGAGAGTGAGCAACGCCTCTCGCGGCGCTACAAGGACGGCGACGTAGCCATCGACGGCTATCTGGCGGACTACGCCTTCCTCGGTCGCGGCGCGTTCGATCTGTATCAGGCGACCGGCGACGTCGAGCATCTCGACTTCGCGCTGGACCTCGCAACGGCGATCACTGAGGCGTTCTGGGATAGTGAGGCGGGGACGCTGTATTTCACCCCGACCGACGGCGAAGCGCTGGTCGCCCGCCCCCAGGAGCTAACTGACCAGTCGACCCCCTCCAGTACGGGCGTTGCGGTGTCCCTACTGCTGGAACTCGACCACTTCAGCGACGACGACCGCTACGCCGACGTAGCCGAACAAGTCGCTCGAACGCACGCCGACCGGACGTCAGCGAACCCGCTGCAACACGCGTCGCTCACCCTGGCGACGGACACCTACGAGCAGGGATCGCTTGAACTCACGCTCGCCTGTGATCCGACTGACCCGCCAAACGAGTGGACCGAGACGCTCGCTGACCGGTACATCCCGCGGCGCCTGCTGGCCTGGCGGCCCGACGACGCGAGTATCGATTCGTGGCTCGACACGCTGGCACTCGACGAGACGCCGCCTATCTGGGCCGGCCGCGACGCATCCGACGGCGAACCGACGGTGTACGCCTGTCGGAACTTCGCCTGCTCGCCGCCCCAGCACGATCTTAGCACGGCGCTGGAATGGGGCACAGACGACAGCAACCAGTCGTAATCAGGGCTTCTGTCGACCCGTATACTTCCAGCTGTAACAAACTGAGATAGTTCATCACTTGGGGTACGAATGTTTCTGCGATGCCAGCAATAAGCGGACAGTGTGTAAATCGCTTCAATTAGCACAATGGCGTCAGGACTGGCGACTCGTCCGCTATCAGTAGTGTTTGAACAGCAGTCCTCTGACATCGTCTTTGGTCCGGACCGTTTCTGTCGTTCCGTCGGGCAGATCGACCTCGTACGGTTCATCGGAGCCGCCCTCACGCCACTTATCAGCGTTGTCGTCGAGCAACTGGTTGGCCGCTGAGAGAACCGAACCGGGCCCGTCAGTGTTCGCGTTCAACCCCGTAGCTGCTGTATTCTCGCCCGACTCGGTTGCTGTATCATCGTCAGACTCAGTTGTCGTATCCTCGCCCGACTCGGTTGCCACCCCGGCGCTCTCGACCTCGCTCTCAGTGTCGCCGACAGTTGTCTCAGTTCTTGCGCCTCCGGTATCAGTGACCTCCGCGAGCCGCGCCGCAAACTCTTCGGGTCCCAGCGTCGAGAGCAACTCTCCCCGCATCGTCTCCTTGGAAATGCCGCTACCGGGAACCCCCTCGACATCTGCAGCGATGGCTTGGAGCGTCTGAAATCCGGCTGTCGCGATTCGTTCAGCCGCCTTGTCGCCGCCTCGCTGCTCGGGTGGCGTGTACGTATCGAGGAGATACTGAACGACATCCTGCATCCGTATGCAACCGTA
>JAQCNK010000008.1 GCA_028275075.1 Haloarcula sp.
CCCAGCGCGGCGACTATCTGGGCGGTAAGGATAGCAGTGACCAGAAACGCCAGTACGCCCGCGATAGAGGTCTTCGAGGCCGAGCCGACGCCACAGACGCCGTGGCCCGAGGTACAGCCCTTCCCGACGCGGGTGCCGATGCCGACGAAAACGCCCCCGGTCAGCAGCCGCCACGGGGCAACCCCGGTCGTCCACGTACCGCCCTGATAGACGACCGCGTACACCGCGGCACCGAGGACGATTCCGAGCGTGAACACGAGTCGCCAGTCCCGCGAGGCGACGTACTGCTGAAACCGCGACTGCCCAGAGACGTACGACAGCGTCGATTCGAGGAACGTGCTCGCCCCGGCGCTGATACCGGTACCGAGATAGATGACGGCCGCGCCGAGGCCGACGAAGAGCCCACCGATGGCGTAGCGGCTGATACCGTTGGGGAACAGCTCTGTGGCTACCTGTAGCGGGACTGGGTCAGCTACCATCGCCGCTTAGTCACCCGCGAGCGATTTCTGGCTCGCGGCGCAGTTGTTCGGGCCCAGTTCGAGCGTGAACGCCTCGTCGTCGTCGACGGCGTTCTGTCCGAGGTTCGTCGCGATGATGGTCTCGTAGTTGGCCGGCCGGGGGGGCATGTCGGCCAGAACCGTCTCGACGAAGTCGTTCTCGTTCATCGAGAGTGCGTCCATCTCCGCGACGAGCTGATCGATCGGTGCGGTGTAGGTCCCGTCTTCGGCGGGCACGGCCGCGTCGCTGAAGTGTGCACCACCCACAAGCGTCTTCTCGGGTAGCGTGAGCACGTGCTCTTGCAGGGTGTCGTAGAGTGTTCTGGCAGCGTCGGGCGCACCCTCGTCTCCCTCTTCGAGATCAGGCCGGGCGACACTCTCGATGAACAGTCCGTCACCGGTCGCGAGCAGACTCCCGTCGACGAGATAGGAGGTCATCCCGGTCGTGTGTCCAGGCGTTGCGATGGTCTCGATGGTAGCGTCGCCGACCTCGAAGGTGTCGCCGTCCGCCGCGGTCGTCAGTTCGTCGGCGTATGTGACACCCCGGTCCACGGCTGCGGCGGGAACGACGCCCTCGACACCTTCGGCATCGAGTTCGCGGACCCCGGAGATGTGGTCCGCGTGAATATGCGTGTCAACTGCGTACTGCAGGTCAACGCCTAACTCCGCGGCGTCATCGAGATAGCGGCCAGTGAACGTACGTAGTGGGTCGATAACTGCCGCCTCGCCGTCGTCGTACACCAGATAGCCAAGACACCCAGACGAGGGGCGCTGGTACTGGAGGAGGGTGCCGGCCCCGTCGTAGTCGGTGACTTCGACGGCTTCGTAGATGCGGGCCCACCCATTCATCCCGTCTTCGATGTGGTGTACGTCGTAGCCACGCTCTGCTAGCGTCCCCGCGACGAACTCGCTAGCACCGCCTTTGGCACAGATGACGGTGACCTCGCGGTCGTCCGGAACGTCCGCGATAACATCTGTGTCTAGGTCCTCCTCCAAGAAGTGGAAGTACGGAACATTGATAGGTTCGATGTTCGGCCCGTCGATGTGCCACTCCGCATACTCCCCTGCCATGCGCGCGTCAAGGATCGTGAGGTCGTCTCCGTTATCGATTCGCTGTTTCAACTTCTCGGGCGTGACCGAGTCGACTTCTGTCTGCGGCGTCGGGAAGTCTTCTGCGTTCATAGAGTACACTCACTGATACAGGGTTGTGGCATAAAAGAGTTTGTATAGTATTTCCTAAAGTATACAATACTAGATGGCGAGAATCTCCTTTCAAGACCGCTAAGTCCAGTATAGAGAGACTTAGGCGGAATCCAAACAAAGAAATCCATCTGCTGAGCTTTGAGAATGGTACAATAATCAAAATTCTTTTACCCGCTGGAATAATATTGTGTAGTAGCTCCAATACAGTAGCTGGAGTTCTTCCAACAATGAGTGAAGCATTCGACAGCACGGAGACGCTCGACGTCAAAGGTGCATCGTGCCCAATGCCGGTGGTCAAGACCAAGCAAGCGGTAGACGACCTCAATACGGGGTCGGTACTGGAAGTCGTCTCGACTGACAGCGGCAGCATGAGCGACATCGAAGGGTGGGCCGAGGGGACGAGCGGCGTGGCACTGCTCGAACAGGTCGAAGACGGCGATGTCTACAAGCACTACGTCGAGAAGACGGACTAACATGAGTGCTGACACACCCTCGACCGGCGACGGTGAGACGATGAGTGAGACACAACTACAGGCTCGTGTCGAGGAACTCGAAGAAACGGTCGCCCAGCTGGAAGCCGACAGCGATCAGAAGAAGATGACCATCGTCGCGACCCAGGGGACCATTGACATGGCGTATCCGCCACTCATCCTCGCCAGTACAGCGGCCGCCTTCGGTTGGGACGTGGTCGTCTTTCACACGTTCTGGGGACTGGATATCCTCCACGAGGAAAAGTCCCAGCGCCTCCAGCTCTCGGCCGTCGGCAACCCGAACATGCCGATGCCGAACGCGCTGGCAGCCCTCCCCGGGATGGATCGGATGGCGACTCGCCTGATGGAAAAGCGCATCGACGACAACGGGACGGCGACAATCGACGAACTCATTGAGCTGTCACTGGATCAGGGTGTCGAGCTCCAGGCCTGCCAGATGACTATCGAGTTGATGGATTATGCCGAGGACGACTTCTACGATGAGGTCACCGTCGGCGTCGGCGCGGCCACAGCCCTGCAGCATATGGGCGAGTCCGATATCCAACTGCTCGTATAGCCGGCAGTATCACCGCTATCGGCGACCGCGCCAGTGTGAACATGTCTATGGCCGAACCGTCGGTGAACGAGCGATAGCACTTGGAGATCCATTGCCACGCACCCTCGATAGGGGAATCCGCTGTTGTGGCCGACTCGGATGGTCCGGACTCAGTCTTTACGTTCGTCGTTGACGTGCCCATGCTCATCGCTCACTCTCTCGCCGGTCAGTACGCCGACGTACGCCGCCGGGAGCGTCAGGTCTTTGGTACCAAGATTGCGGTGACGTGGTGCTGTAGGTCAGTTCAGCCTTCGCTAGGCGAAACAATCGTGCTCCCAAAGCGTCACGTTCTCGACTGGGCGTTCCCTGCCCGCCAGTGTTGTCTGTTCCTTCACATACTCGATGTTGAACGTCTGGACCGTGACATCGTGGTTTCGGTTGTACTCCCGGCAGAGATACCGGCCATAATACAGGCGGTGGTCCGTATAGGACTGCTGCCGGAGATTTTGCAGATACTTGCGCCACCGCTGATTCTGATACGTCGCCGCGACATCCTCGGGTTTTGAATAGGACGGCGTACCGCCACCGCGATACAAATCAATGACAGTCCCGTTGGCCAACGTCGCTGGAATGACGTACCAGCCGTCGGCCCGGACTGGAGTCGGTGCGAACATATTCCAGTGCTGAGCCAACATCGTTGCCCGGCCATAGTCTGCAAGCGGTTCCGGGACAAATTCTTGGTCGGTATCACCGGTGGTACTAGCAGTGGTCTGGATGTTCCACAATCCGACGAACACAACTGAAACAACGGCAACGGTCAACATCCCGTAGCGAACCCCTCGACGGAGTCGAGCCAGTAGCCGTTCGTTTTCCAGCGATACCGTGAGATACCAATCGCTCGCAGCCAGACGGGCGAATCGCGGCGTCCACCCCTCAACCTGGTCCGGGAGAAGCCGCTCCCAGACGACCGGTGGCAGGAATAGCGCCAACACGACGACGACGATGAGGGGGAACGGACCGAGATGCATAGTGAAGAACATTCCGAGGTGAAAACTCGCAAACTCGGCTCTGCACGTTTAAGTATAGCCGCGATATAGCTGGTATTGACAGCTGATGCTTCCGATCACGGACTTCCTCTCGTGCACTGATCCGTTGGATGAGTTCGATTCGCTATCGTATCATCAGACACACCACGCCAAGACGTACGT
>JAQCNK010000019.1 GCA_028275075.1 Haloarcula sp.
ACAGCTAATTAAATCAGTACTCCATAGCCGCGCATATGGTATCACTCGTAGGCGTCCTCTCCGGGCTCACGCTTACCCTTACTCTCGTAGCGCTCCACTACGCGAAAGGGACGGGCTGGGAGGCACCGGAGGATATCTCGCAGGAGGTCCTCGAACAGCGGGCCGCGACGGTCCCGGAGACCGACTTCCCGGAGCCGTACAACCGCGCCATCGGCGGCGGTGGCGCGACGGCCATCCCGGCCGGCGAGGCCGAGGGAGAACTCGGCGAGACGGAAGAAACAGAGGCGGAGGCCGGCTTCGACCCCGATGATATCGCCGACGACGACGTCGAGTACTACGAAATCGAGTTCGCGAAGGAAGGCGAGACCATCGAGGTCGCCAACAACGAGACGCTGTTGGACGCCGGTGAAGAAGGCGGGTGGGACCTCCCGTATGCCTGTCGCGAGGGGCAGTGTATCTCCTGTGCCGGCCAGATCACGGACGGCCCGGCAGAGGAGTATATCCGCCACAGCAACAATGGCTCGCTGATGGACGATGACCTCGACGACGGCTACTGTCTGACCTGTACGGCCTACCCGACCGAGGGCTTCACACTCGAAACCAGCGAATCGCCGTAGCGGGCGTCGTTTCTACTGTGCTTCGTAGGCTTGCTCGATGTCGGTCTTGGCTTGCGGGATAACTCGCTGCTCGGCCTGGCGCATCGACCGTAGCGCCTCGTCGGTGAACTCAACCGTCAGGTTCGGGAGCGCGCGAGCCAGCCCGCCCAGCACGTCGCCGGGGTCGATAGCGAGCTCGAACGCGAAGGCGTCGGGGTCCGCCTGTAGCGGCGTGGTGAACACGAAGTGCTCTTCGACCATTGACAGCGCCGCCTCGCGGTCGTAAGCCGAGACGACGGCCCCGAAGAAGTCGTCGCTGTCGGCCGCCACGAGCGGGGCAAGGGCGTCGCCGAAGGCCCGCTGGCGGTCCAGGAGTCGCGCTCTGATTTCGTCGCGGCGCTTTCCACGTACGTCCCGACGGAGCGTGTCCCAGTAGAGGTCCCGGGCAAGTACCTCGTCGGCGTAAGCCGAAAACGCCGACTCGGTGTCGGCAGCGTAGTCAAGCACCGGGTCGAACTGCCGGAGAATGGTCCGCTGGTACTCTCTGAGTTTCGGGCGAACGACGTGCCGCTCCAGCGGCCGGCTGTTCTTGAGAAGCTTGCTCACCGCGCGGGAACTACCGCTGCGCGACCCCCGGAGCACGGCCGCCACGTCGAAGGCCTCGTACGTCTCGTCTACGAGGTCCGAGAGATAGCGCTCGAACCCCTGCTCGACGGCGTCTCGGGTCATAGACGCCTCTGTGGACTCCACCGACCTATTGTTTGTGCCGATACCCCATACGACGGGTCTGCCGAACGACTTATACCGGCGACAGATAATCACTGGATATGCCCCAACGAATATCGAACGCCGTCGCCACATCGGGTGAGCGCGAGCTCGTCGTCGGCGGTGACCGCCCCATCCGCATCTCGGCGGGCCATCGACTCATGCATCACGACGGGAAGTGCTCGCGCCCACACGGGCACAACTATGCGGTCACTGTCCGGCTCACCGGAGCGCTCACTGACAAAGGGTGGGTCGTCGACAAGGGCGAGGTCACGAGCGTTATCGACGAGTGGGACCACCGCTTCCTCGTCGAGAACGGTGACCCGCTCGTCGAGGCCTTCGAGGCCAGCGGTGACGGGGACGCGCTCGTCGTGCTAGAACATCCACCGACGGCTGAGGTTATGGCCGCCGTGCTGGAATCGCGACTGACCGAGCAGCTCCCGG
>JAQCNK010000023.1 GCA_028275075.1 Haloarcula sp.
GCAGCCGTCGCGCTTGTGCTCTTCCTCGGCAGTGCACAAAATCTCCCCAGTAACGCCCCACCGGTAGTAGTGCGGGAACTATCGTTTGGCCTCGCCGCGGGGAGTCTCCCAACGTTCCTGCTGAGTTTGGTTGTCTTGCTCCCGTCACGACGGTTGGCGATGGCCCTCGCCGTGCTTGGGATCGGCGTAACAGCTGCGGCCATCGCGCTGTTCAGGAGGGCGTACCCAGCGCAGTGGAGCAGCACCCCAACGGAACAGACGGCGGTCGTAGTACCGGTGTACGCCGTTGGTCTGTTCGTCCTCGTCGTGGCCGTCGGCTTCGCTGTTCGCTCGCGTCGGGCCGCGCTTGACCACGTAGTGGAGACGCCAGCGCGAGACGAAACCGCCGCATCCGAGGACATCACTTCTCGTCCAGAGGAGAGCGATGACTGAGGCATCTTGCTCGAAGCGGGACCGCGCTCGAACATTCTCCCCTGCTCTGAACACCCCTATCCAGCTATGATCCAACGATTCAAACACGCATTCGGCATCGATAGCCCCGACGACGACATCGAGTCCGTCCCGATCGACGACCTGTCCGGCGAGGAGACCCAGCACGCCATCGACTACCTACAGCTCCTTGACCGCGAGACCACCACCGAGAATATCGAGTGGGCGGCTTACCAGTTACAGGCTGACGAAATCAGCCTCGCGAACGCGATGGAGACGCTTGAGGAACGGGGCGAACTCGACAAGCGTCTCATTGCACCGCGACTCGTCGAGGACCACCCACAGTTCCAGATCCGCGACGACACCGTCTCACAGATCCTGACCGTCACCTCCCTCCCCCGGAAGGTTGGCCTCGGGTGGCTCGTCCCATTGACGCTTGCCGATGTCGATCTCCGTCTCACCTTCCACGTCCGGCCACGCGAGCCAAAGGGCGTTCGCCGCCAGCTCCAGAAGCGTTACACGCAGGCGGTCACCTCGCTCGCACTCAAGCAGAAGCGCGGGCGGACAGACACCTATCAAGACCAACTCGACCGCGAGGACCTCGAACGCTTGCTCCAGCGGACCATCCGCGGCACCACCAAGCTGTACGATGTCGCGATATACCTCGAACTGGTCGCGGCATCCCGAGACGAGTTAGACGGGATGCTTGACCGGGTGGAGGCGATCCTCGCTGAGCAAGATGTCGAACTGAGCCCGGTCAAACACCAACAACTCGACGCGATGGACGCTGTCGCCCCGGTCGTGACCGACCCGGTCGACAACACCCACCCGATCCAGCTCGAAGCGCTCGGGACGTTCTTCAACCTCGTCGAACCCTCCATCTACGACCCGAATGGCGTACTGTTAGGGTTCGACGATACCAAGCGCCCGGTTATTCTCAACCGGTACGCCCTATCAGGCCACTCGATGGCGATCTCTGGGAAAACCGGCTCGGGCAAGAGCTACTTCCGGAAGCTGGAGATCTATCGTCGACTGCTCGCAGATCCAAACGTCCAATGCATCCTGTTCGACCCTGCTGGCGACGACTACCCGCGGTTCGCGACCTCGCTCGGAGGCGAGGTGATTCGCTTCGGTGGAGACTACACGGTCAATCCGATGGACATCTCGCCACCTGCGACATCCGAACAGGAGACCGGCGACGATACGTATGCGTTAACGATCCGCTCGGTGATCGAGATGCTTCACACCCACTTCGACCAGCGTGATGGGATGTCCGCCGGCGAGGAAGGCGTACTCATCCAGGCAGCGCATTACGCCTACATCTCGAAGGGCATTATCCTCGGCGACTACGAGACCTACGATCAAGAGTCGCCCGCACTTGACGACCTCATACGCGGTGTTAACGTGATCGCTGCCGGCGGGCTTGAGGCGGCACGCGAGGCGGACGTGATCGACGAGGCTGAACTCGAACTGTTCCAGTCTTACGGGGTGGCCGGCACCGATGACGAAGAGTCGGACCAGCCGGTCAACGAGCCGACTCGAAGTGGCGGAATCTCCATCTCGGATACCATCGTCACACCGACCGATCATCACCAAGAGCTAGCGCGGAACCTCCAGCCAAAGTTTGAGTCGTTCAAACCGGGCGGTATCAACCACAACCTGAACGGCCAGACGAACCTCGACCTCTCCTCGCGGCTGGTCGTGATGGATATGAGTTCGTTCGCAGACACTGGCGAGATGCCGCTGATTCTGCACGCCATGCTCTCGTGGGCTTACCTCGAAGCCAAGCGCTCGCCGTACAAGGTTGACGTCACGTTCGACGAGGCCCACTACCTGCTGGGCCGCCCGGCGGCGCGGGATCTGATCAACCTGTACATCCGTCACGCCCGCCACTACGAAGCTGGACTGACGCTGATGAGCCAGACCTCCCACGAGTTCGTCCGCACCCCTGAGCGCCGAGAGGTGTACGAGAACTGTGACGTGAAGTGCCTGTTCTACGCCGAGTCGGTCTCCGAGCAGACTCAGCAGTACTACGGGCTCTCGAGCGACGAAATCCGGTTCATCCAGTCGGCGGCTCGTGGGCAGGACTCGGACTACTCGGAGTGTCTGCTCGCGACTAGTGTCCACGGACGGCGTCGGCTGGAGGTCCGGAGCGGACCGTTCGAGCATCACGTTCTTGACGACGCGTTCGACCCGTGGGAGTGGCTGGCTGAGACGGATGGTAACACTGCTGCGGACGTCCCGGAGGACGACGCACTACCAGCAGATATCGAGTTGACTGACCTCCCGCACGTGATGAACCGGGACATGGATCTCGAGATGGCGATGCGGGAGTCCCGTGAAGATGGGATCGATGTCGCCATTGAGGGAGCCGAGAACGACACTTCCAACGCGAACAACGGGACAAATCCGGGCGACAGCGACTACGGTCACCCACCGGATTCCGGGGAGGACAACTGATGGAGCCTTGGTCCGACGGTGAGCTACTCTCCTCCTGTCTCGTCTCCGCTAGGCGACGGTCGCGACTAACTATGGGTGAGCGTTGTGAATGACCTGCTGGACTTCGGTTGGCTGCCGGACGCAACCGTCCGGGCGTTCTTCGAGTTCATTCGCAACTTGCTAGTCGTGGCGATCAACGTAATGTTCAATTTCGGGCTGAAACCGCTGATAACGATCAACCCGGGCATCCTGACCGACGCCCAGTTCGTCGCCGCGTGGGACGATGTTTTCGAGTTGTCGATCGCCCTACTGCCGATCCTCATTGCGGCCGGGTTGATCGTGATGCCGTTCAGCGAGGACCGAGAGGCGTCGCTCTGGCAGATGGTTGCCCGGATCGTCGCAGTTATCGTCTTTATCGCCATCTCAAAGCCGCTATTCGCGTTCATGATCGAGGCCTCTAACGGCGTAACGACCGCTCTCGCCCCAGCGACTTTCAAAATGACCTTCGATGCTGACCTCGGTGGCGGCTGGGGCTCGACCCTTGGAACGGGAGTTCAACTGATCGCGCTGTTGGTTGCAGTTCCGTTGATGTTGATTTCGACTATCCTCGCGACGCTCCTGCTGGCGCTCCGGCAGTTCCTAGTGGTGACGGTAGCGCTCGGCGCACCGTTCTTCGCCGTTCTCTGGTACGCCAACTGGGGGCCGATGAAGTCGGTGGGCAAGTTCGCTGCGACGTGGTTGAGGATGGGTATCTACGGTCTGCTGGTTGGGCCGATTATTGCGCTGGTGATGCGGGTGTTCGACGTGATCGCGACCGGCGGGATCGCCGCCTCTGGTTCCGACGCGATTGCGTCGTTCTACATCGCGTCAGCGCTGGCCCTGATGTTCCCGATCATCCTGTTCGTCGTCATCTGGAAGAC
This sequence comes from Haloarcula sp., assembly GCA_028275075.1. Classification (GTDB taxonomy): domain Archaea; phylum Halobacteriota; class Halobacteria; order Halobacteriales; family Haloarculaceae; genus Haloarcula. The sequence goes on from JAQCNK010000023.1 coordinate 3,789, forward strand.
CATCGGCTGGGCCGGCCAGCCCCTCGGCGTCGACGCCGCGTTCACTACGACTGTTGCCGCCGCGATCGCGGCGACGGGTGTCGGGGCGGTTGCCGTTGGTGCCGGTGCAGGGTCTGGCGCTGTGAGCAGCGCCTCGAAGTCCTCTGCTGACGGAGCGAGTGGAGGCGGTGGGTCGAGTGGCGGAGGTGGCGGTTCCAGCAGTAGCTCCGGTGGGAGCGGCAGTGGCTCCTCAGGTGGGACGGCGACTGACCCCTCTGCAGGGACCGCCAATTCGAGTGTCGGCGGGACGATGCGGAACAGTATCTCGGACGCCCTCAGTACCCGAGAGCCCCCGGTCGAGGACAAGGTCGATCCCGCGTCCGGTGTTGTGGCAAAGGCCAGAGAATACACAGGAGGGAAAGTAGCCAGTGCGTCAGGAGTTCAAACAGCGCGCTCCCGAGCCAGTCGGGCCAGAACCACGGCGAAGGGACTGGGATCGAAAACGAAGAGCGTGGGGTTATCTGGGGCTCGGAAAGCGATCGGGGCTCAGAGCATCGACAACCACCGAAAGACGATTGCCGAGAATTTAGATACGGCCGACGAGGCCGACGCGAACCGCGAGTTTCTATCGGAGGCATATCAGAACGGCGAAGTTGATCTCGCCGAGGCTGCCGATCGCGGGATCTTAACCGGCTCCGAGCAACCTGCAGAAGGGGTCTCTACGGTCGCCCCCGACCCCAATGGGAGGGTGAGTTACCCAACCGCCGGGGACGGGGAAGTGACGGTCAGTATCAACGATAGGGCCCAGAAACTTGGGGAGAAGGCACACACGCTCAGGGAAGACGCCTCAAGATCAGCTCGAAGCGTGAAACGAATTAGGACCGCTCAAGCCGCCACGAAGGCCCCAGGCCAAGCTGCTGTTTCGACCGGCCGAACCGGAAAGTGGGTTGGAAAAGCTGGTGTCCAGACCGGGAAGGCGAGTGGGATTGTCTTCGCAGGCGCAATGACGCGGAGCCCATACGCGGCCTACCAAATCGGCAAGCGTGGCGGGAAACACCTCATTGGCCCTGGAGATAACCCCAAGCCAGACAACTCGTCCAACGATACCGACATTGACTGGTCGACCCGGCGTGACGGCCCTATACAAGCTAGTGAGCCGCCGTGGGATGACGACGGTGGTGAGCCCTCCGAGACGGAGTGACTTCGTTTAACACGCCTCCGTCCTGGCTGGCTCACCTGTGCCGGTCTGGTGCGAGAAGTTATATCTCAGCACGGTGTAAAACAAACGTAAACCATCGCGAGCGAATCCTTCGTCGTCGTTCTCGATGGCCGCACCACCTTGCGGCTCGCATGACCACGCTCCCTGGCGCGGCTCAACCGCGTCGATCGCCACGCTTGCCCCTCGCGAACTGCCGGAGGATCTCCTTCGTGTGATTCGATGAGTCTCCTCAACACCGCCCTCGCTGTCGTTGCTTTCCTCGGATTTTTCGCGGTCGTGGAGTACGCGACGTACCGAGTAATGGAGCTGGAGCACCGGAAGAGAGACATCTATCGACTGTTATTCATGCTCGCGTGGACAGTGCTCGCACTCCTCCACATGTGGGTGGTCGCACCACTACTCAATCTACCTCCAACCGCTGCTGTAGGGCTGGGATTTGGTGTCCTGATTGTGTTTCTTCTGGGCCTCCTCAAGCTTCCGATACTCAGGTCGGTTGGCGTGATCGGATTGTATCCGTTCGCGCAGGTGTACGAACTGTTTGTTGTACTGCTACTCCTTGCCGAAGGGGTAGCGTTGGCTGCGTCGCTGGTACCGCAGTTGGGATTCCTTACTGGAATCGGTCCGAGCGATCCTCAACTTCAAGCGGCATTCGGGTTAGTCATCGCGGCTTCGTTCGTCGCTCTGACGTTCTACGACCCGCAAGGCGAGAACGGGTACTACTACCTCTCTGAGCGTAACCTGCCCGGTCCCGAAATTGACTCTGAGGCAATCAGAGAGATGATGGAACAAAAGGAGGCCAATTCAGCTATTCCCACCGATAGGAGGATCGATACGGGTAGCACCCGAGATGAGAATGACGAGGGCCACTTTCCGGAAACCTCACGAGCACCGGCGAAAGCTTCGGGCGATTTGGAATTCGAATACAACTGGACTCGTTCGGACGTCAGCTTCGATGGTATCGGCGGCTACTACGAGGTCAAAGAGCAACTCACCGAGGAAATTCTCCAACCGGTTCGAGCGACTGCACGCGGCGACGACCGCTACGACCGCTTCGGGATCGAACCCTCCCAAGGAATCCTCTTCCACGGGCCTCCGGGGACTGGAAAAACCCTGTTTGCTCGCGCACTCGCCGGCGAACTGAACGTCCCGTTCGTGGAACTCGGACCGGCAGATGTGACCAGCAAGTGGATCAACGAAGGGCCACAGCGGGTGCGTCAGCTGTTCGAGGAGGCTTCGTCCATCGGCCCCTGTGT
>JAQCNK010000027.1 GCA_028275075.1 Haloarcula sp.
GGCCGTTACTGATAGTCTACGTCGCCGTCACCTTCACCGATCCACGCACCGCGGTCCGGTTCGCGCGACTCAAGCGGGTCGATATCCTTGTACCACGGTACGTTCTTGAGTTGCTCTTTGTCGTAGGCAAACTCGTCTTTCGTATCCGCAGTGAACTCGAAGTTCTGTGTCAGGAGGATGGCGTCGACGGGACAGACCTCCTCACACAGTCGGCAGTAGATACACTGGCCGATGTGGAGGTTGTACTGCTCGCCGTTGCGCTGATCGTCTTGGACGATCTGGATGGTGTTGTTCGGACAGACGTTCTCGCACTGTCGACACCAGATACACCGCTCCTGGCTGAACTTGTGGACGCCGCGGAAGCGTGGGCTCACCTCGGGGGCGACGTCTGGGTACTCCACCGTGAACGTCTCCCCACCGAGGGCGTGTTTCATCGTCGTTGCCATGGATTTCATGATTCCGATCATTGGTAGCTTCCTCCAGTTGTGGTCACAGCAGCGGTCATCAGGCGATCACCCCGACGATGACCGCGGTCAGCAGTAGGTTCGCCAGCGAGAGTACGAGCATCCCTTTCCAGCCGATCTCGATGAGCTGGTCGATGCGGACTCGGGGGACAGCCGAACGGGCCCATTGGGTAAACAGGAAGACGCCCCAGATCTTGATCATGAACCAGACGATACCCGGGAGGACCGGGCCGGCTGGCCCACCGAGGAAGATGGTTGCGATGATGGCGCCACCGAGGAAGATGTGGATAAACTCACCCAGATAGATGAGAACGAAGTACACCGAGGAATACTCGGTCTGGTACCCTGCCACAATCTCCGTCGGCGCTTCCGGGATGTCGAACGGGTTGCGGCCCACTTCGGCGAGATTCGCGATCATAAACAGGACGAACGCGAAGGGGTTGACGAAGGCGTACCACGACGGGAGCGGACCGACGAGGGTCTGGCTCTGGGCCGCGACGATCTCGCTCATCTGGAGCGAGCCTGCGAAGATGACCACAGAAGCGCCCGTCAGGATCAGTGGAATCTCGTAGGCCACGTTCTGTGCCACCGCACGCAGACCGCCGAGGAAGGAGTACTTGTTGTTCGAGGCGTAGCCGGCCATCACGAGGCCGACAGAGGCCATTGAGGCCGTCGCGAAGACGTACGCGAGTCCGACTTCGGGGTCGGCCAGGTGGAGCCCGCTTCCCATCGGGATGACGGCAAAGCCAAGCAGCGCGGAGCTGGCAATGAGCAGTGGCGCGAGGTCCCATGCCGGGCGGTCGACACCATCGGGGACGATTAGCTCTTTCGAGAGCAGTCGCACGGAGTCCGCCGCGATGATGAGCAGGCCGAACGGACCGATACGGTCGACCGCGATCCGGTCGGTGAACGCGGCGGTTATCTTCCGCTTGGCCCACGGCCCCGCCAGCGCCGTGTTCGTCATCATCAGCGTGCCGATGAGCGCCGCGCCGATGAGACTCGTCAGTATCATTACCGGGACACTGTTCGGGTCGAGGCCGGCCAACCCGGCGAGCGTCTCCGGAAGCGGGGCCGACTGCATCAGCGGTCCACCTCTCCGAGGATGATGTCGAGGCTACCCAGCGAGGCGACCATATCCGGGATATACTCGCCCTGTGCTAACTCGGGCAGCGTCTGGAGATTTGAGAAGCACGGACTTCGGATCTTGAACCGGGCCGGCTTGTCCGTCCCGTCCGAACGGATGTAGATGCCGAGTTCGCCCTTGGCGCCCTCGACCGCGCGGTAGATCTCTTTGTCCGGGTCCGGACGCAGCGTCCGGGGGACGTTGGCCTGAATCTCGCGGTCGTCTTCCGGCCACTGTTCGAGCAGGTCGACACACTGCTCGATGATGCGGGCGGACTCCTCGACCTCGCGCATCCGCACCAGCACCCGCGAGAAGTTGTCACAGCCGCTCTCGGTAACGACGTTCCAGTCGAGTTCGTCGTAGTATCCGTACGGGTCGTCACGGCGAAGGTCGTAATCGACCCCCGACGCGCGGGCGACGGGGCCGGTCGCGCCGTGTGCTTTCGCTTGCTCGGGAGTGAGAATGCCCGTGTCGACACACCGCATCTGGAATATCTCGTTGCCAGTGATGAGGTCGTGGTACTCCTCCAGTTTGTAGGGAAGGTCGTCGAGGAAGTCACGCGTCTTCTCGAAGAACTCTTCGCGGGGTTCTGGTAGATCCCAGGCAACCCCACCAAGCCGGAGGTAGTTGAACATCAGGCGCTGGCCGGTGAGATCCTCGAGAATACTCTGGACGACTTCGCGGTCGCGGAACGCGTACTGGAAGACGGCAGTGAAGTCACCGAAGACATCCAGCGCGAAGGTCCCCAGCGCGAGCATATGACCGGTGATACGGCACAGTTCGGCCGACATCGTCCGGATTACCTGCGCGTACTCTGGAACGTCGATTCCGACCAAGTCCTCGGCGGCGCGGGCGTATGCCCATTCGTTTATAATGCCGGCCCCGCTGTAGTCCCACCGGTCGGGGTACGGCATTATCTGGTGTCGGTAGGTACCATGCTCACACATCTGCTCCTCACAGCGGTGGAGGTAGCCGATATCAGGGTCGATGTCGGCGACCTGCTCACCGTCAAGCACCGTCTTCACGTGGAGGACGCCGTGGGTTGCCGGGTGGTGGGGCCCGATGTTGACAAACATCGTATCGGGGTCGTCCTCGCTTCGCCTGTCCTCCTGCAGCGGGTTTGCGTTCTCTCGTAGCGTGACTATCTGGGGCTGGCTCTGATCGTAATCCTGGGAGAGCGGATGTCCTTGCCAGGTGTCCGGAAGGAGGATACGACGGAGGTCGGGATGGTCATCATAGTCGATGCCGACAAGATCGTATGCCTCGCGCTCGTGCCAATCCGCAGTGTCGTAGACGCGGGCGGCAGACTGGTTGTGCGGGTCGTCTTTGGGCGATGGCACGACGATGGAAAGCTCCTGTGTCGGGTCGTCGTACTTCCGCAGGTGATAGATAGACTCGTATCGGTCGTCGTACTCTTGAGCCGTGACACAGGCACAGTGGTCAAAGCCCGCCTCGGTCTTCAGCGTCGAGAGGACTTCCTGAACCTCGTCGGGCCGGATTACAAACCCTTCGGCGTTGACGTGGCTCTCACGATCGAGCACGTGGCCGCCGAGCAGTTCCGCGAGCGCGTCGTAATCGAGACCGTCATCGGTGACGCCGATCTCGGTCGGTGAGGAGGGCTTTTCAATGCTCATGGTGAATCCTCCCAGTTGTATCGCATCACGAGTTCGTCCTCGTCGATCTCGTCGGCCAGGTGTTGGACGAGTTCGTCTTGGTTCAGGTCGCCGAACTGTTCGAGTTCGTATGGCTTGACCGTCACCGGCGAGGACTCACCGTTGGCGATGCGCTCTTGTAGCTTTGCGACGCCGTAGACGAGCGCCTCGGGTCGCGGCGGGCAGCCAGGCACGTGGATGTCGACCGGAATTATCTCTTCTGCACCTTTGACGACGTTGTAGCCTTCCTGGAACGGGCCGCCAGAAATCGTACACGACCCCATCGAGATGACGAACTTCGGTTCGGGCATCTGGTCGTACACCCGTTTCATCCGTGGGGCGAACTTCGAGACGATGGTCCCCGGTATAACAATGACATCAGCCTGTCGCGGCGACGCGCGTGGAATCCCGGCGCCAAACCGGTCCAGGTCGTGCTTGATCGCGTAGGTAGATATCATCTCAATGCTACAGCAGGCGATACCGAACTGTAGCATGAACATCGAGGAGCCACGGACCCAGTTCATGAACTGGTCGAACTTCGTGAGGATGAACGGCGTCGAACCGAACGCCTCCCGTAACGTGGAGTTAAACCGGTCGTCGGTCCCCTCGCCCATCCGGGCTTCTTGTGTCGATACGTCGTTGACTGCCGGTGGTGTCTGGTCACTACTCATAAGTATCTGCCCCCTTCGTGGCGCGCGGACTGCGCACCCATTTGACTGCGCCGTTGCGCCATGCCCAGCCGAGTCCGATGGCCAACACGCCGATGAAGACGACCATCGGCAACAGCGCTTTCGTCATCCCGACCGCGTCGACGGCGTCGCGGTAGATGACCGTCCACGGGAAGATGAGGACAGTCTCGATGTCGAAGACGACGAACAGCAACGCGACCATGTAGTACTGGATGTTGAACTGGATTTTCTGGCTGCTGCCAGTCGGCACTTCACCGGACTCGTAGGTGGCGGTTTTGCCTTGTTCGGGGACGCTCGGCCGCAACAGACTCGAGACAACCATCATCGTGATGGGAATCGCGAGGGCTACGACGGCGAGCGCACCGATGGCAATCCATGGATTACTCATTCCGGTATCTCCTATCGTGGGAGGGTTAGGAGTACTCGCATATAAGGGTTGATAACCGCTACGGCGGGTGAATTCGGACGGTTCGGACCGGCTACCCCAGTTCTTTAATAGCCGAATATGAGGGTCGCACTGATGAGGCAGCCATCTTATACGGGTCGACACTGATAGATATTCGCCGGGGTCTGGCGAGCCGAATTCTATCAATCGTTCTGTCGACCCGTATACGCTTCGTCGGTGTCCCAATACTGGTCTTTGAATCCCGGCGTGCCGAGTTCATGAAGGTCACGAGCGGCGTCGCCGACGTCTTCCTGCAGACCGTCGTGGTACTCCAGGAGCCGGTCGCGTAGCTCGTCGTACTCCCGGGCGAGCATCTGAACCGCGGTCAGAGCTGCGTTGAACGACTTGCCGGCGTCAACGGCGGTGATGGGTGCCCCCTGTGGCATCCCGATGACCGAGTCGACTGACTTCTCCTGAACGGGGACACCGATCACCGGCAGTGGATAGGCGATGCTTGCGGTCATGTTCGGGAGGTCTGCGGATTTCCCGCCCGCACCGGCGATGATGACGTCGAGGCCCCGGTCCTCCGCGGTCTCTGCGTAGGCATACATAAGGTCCGGCGTCCGGTGGGCTGAGCACACGAACGTCTCGAACGTGAAACGGGCGTCCGGGGCGGCCTCGTAGTCAGTCTGCTCCTCGAAGTCGAGTTGCTCGGCGAGCGCTGCGTACGCACCCGGGCGATTCCCCTTCCCACCGGCCATCGTCGGCAGGTCCGAATCCGAACCCATGATGATGCCGATATCGGGCGTCTCGTCGGTTGGAAGATCCATTTCGGCTTCCTCGTGTAGCTGGTCGATTATCGACTGGACACTGTCTGCAGTCATAGGATAGCATCCACCCCCCTCGCACCTAATGCTGTTCGGTTTCGGACCAGCGCCAGTCTGGAAAGGAAAACGCTCTTAGCCCGCCTACACACACCTCAATACATGAGCAACGGGGACGACGAGACGGCGGACGACGCCGAAGAAACAAGCGACGTGCCTGACACGACGGTCACCGCCGAGGACCTCCACGACCGTCTCGATGAGGCCGAGCAAGAACTGGACGACGCCGAGACCGAGGCCGCACTGGACGGCGTCGAGGCGCGTCTCGACAGCGTCGAGAGCGACGTTGCGGAGCTCCCGGAAACGGATGATGATGACGAGGAAGCGGCGGATCCAGCCGAGGAGATCGAGTCACGACTCGCTGACCTCCGGGATGATCTCGGGACACAGCGCGGCCCCTACGCAGAGGATGTAATCAGTATTCTCGAAGCGGCACAGACAACGCTGACCGATAGCGAGTGGACCGAAACCGGCGATAAAGAGGCCTTCGACGCTGTTGATACGTTCCTTGGAGAGGTGGATGACTACTTTGACGGGAGCGTTGACGCGGGTGAAAATCTGGGCGCGGCCGCCGACGCCGTGGGCTCAGTCGTCGAGGCTATCGGCGACGCCGATCTCGATCCCGACACAGATGCGGACGCCATCGCAGACGTGCTGGACGCGGCCGAAGCGCTGGAAGACGATCTCGAAGCTGCAGAGGTCTGGAGTGATCTCACCGTCCAGGAACAACTGGACGCCAAGGGATTCTACGATATTCTGACCAACGAGAACCGGAAGGATTTCCCACCCGAGTGGAACGCCGCAAAACTCCATGCCAAAGAGGGAAATCTCGAACTTGTCCTCTATGCCTTTGATAAGCTTGGCTCGGAGTTCATGGATGAGTACTTCCTCGATATCTTCTATCATCTCGGGAGCGACGCCGAGCCTGCCTTCGAGAAGATGCACGAGATGGCCCAGAAGCGCGACAAAGGCCCGATCAAAGTGCTCGGGAAAATCGGTAACGACGACGCCTGCGAGACCCTCCACGAGTTCATTGAGGGCGACGGCGACCCCTCGCTCCAGAAGGTGACACTTCGCTCGCTGGGCGCTATCGGGAGCAAAAAGTCGGTTCAGCCGGTCGCGAACCGCCTCGACGCCGAAAGTGATGAGATCCGTTCGGTCGCCGCACGCACGCTCGGCCTGCTGGGTGATACCCGCGCCATCTCTCCGCTGGCCGACATCCTCGAAGCAGATAACAGCGACACGGTCCGAGCCTCCGCCGCGTGGGCGCTACGCCAGATCGGAACCGAGACCGCCCTTGACGAGGCGGCGAAGTACACTGACGACCGTGCGTATCTCGTCCAGGCCGAAGCCGAGAAAGCCGCCGGCGCATAAGCGAACATTTTTGACTGAAGACGGGACCAGCCCCGTCGATGCGCTGTCAGCGTCTGTTCGTCCTCGCACTCGTCTGCTGTAGTGCCGTCACCGCCGGTTACGCCGGACCGGTAGCCGGTGGGGCCACGGACCCATCCGGTGCGACACCGAACGGGTCGACTGCGACGCCGCCATCTGGCGATGGCCAGACGACGCAACCGACAGTCCACGCGATCTATCCCGACCCCGTTCGGAGTGGTGATCGCGGCGAGTTCGTGGTGCTCGCGCTCCCGAACGATACGTCGCTCGATCACTTCGCTATCACCGACGGCCAGACATCTGCTTCGCTCCCTAACCTGACGGTGAGCGGTCGGGTCGCTTTAACTGACGCCCCCGCTACCGTTCGGAACCTCACTGAGTACCCGGTTATCGGGCTGGACAGCGCACCGCCACTAGCTAACGGCGGGGACAGTGTGATACTCGTCCGGAACGGAACCACTGTCGCGAGCGTTCGTTACAGTGATACAGAGGAGGGGTCGCTGGGCCGGGTCGTTGGGTCGACACTCCGCTGGCGACCGCTGGGCTCGACCGAGCGTCCCATTGTCACCGGCGGCCCGGATACGGTGCGGGCATTTACACTTCCCGACGCCCCGGATGCACCGCTTGCCCCGATACGGAACGCAACCTCACGGGTGTATCTGGCCGGGTATACACTCTCTTCGGACCGGGTCGCCGACGCACTGCTCGCCGCACAGCGACGCGGCGCGGAGGTGCGCGTATTGCTGGAGGGAGCGCCTATCGGCGGACGCAGTCGCGTCGAGGCCACTACTCTCGACCGTCTCAGCGGGGCCGGCGTCGAGATCCGCGTCGTCGCCGGACCGCGGGCTCGATATCGGTACCACCACGCCAAATACGCCATCGCAGACGACCGAGCCGTCGTGCTAACCGAGAACTGGAAGCCAGCGGGGACGGGCGGGAAGAGTAGCCGCGGGTGGGGTGTGTCGACGGGCCAGTCCCGTGTCGTCGCTGGCCTGGCGGCGACGTTCCGCGCGGACATCGGCTGGCGTGACGCGGTGGCGTGGACTGAGTACCGCGACGGTCGGTCGTTCCAGCGCGGTGAGACCGCCGACGGCAGTTACCCATCGAACTTCGGCGTGACGACAGTGCCCGTCGAGCGGACCGAACTTCTAGTGACACCCGATAATGCCCAGACTGCACTGGTCGAAGAACTCGACGCGGCAACGGAATCCATCGACGTGATACAGCCGACCGTCGGTGGGTGGGATGAACCACTCATGCGGGCACTCCGCCGCGCCGCAAAACGAGATGTCGAGGTTCGACTCCTCCTCAGTTCGGCCTGGTACGCCCGCGAGGATAACCAGAAGACTGTTGACCGGTTCGAGGCGTGGGCCGACCGCACTGACGCATCGCTATCGGCATCGTTGGCCGAC
>JAQCNK010000042.1 GCA_028275075.1 Haloarcula sp.
CGGGGTCTGGCGAGCCGAATGCTATCAATCGTTCTGTCGACCCGTATAAGCGGGGACAGCGCATTTTAACAGCCTGCAGCCCTCCCTGTGGGGTATGCACGCATGCCCGGCACAGAGTGGGAGCAAGCGGTGAGCGACGAGAATCCGCACCCAGACTACGGCGAGACGTGGGTGTACGAGAGTATCGTCGGCGCGCTACCGGGGATTCGACTGCCGACGTGGGCGGCGCTCGCGATCCAGCTAGTCGTCTTTGAGGTTGCCGTCATCGGCCTGTCGTGGTACTACGACACCTGGAACGTCGCCATCGCGGCGACGGCGGTCATCTTCGTCGCTACCGTCGGCAGCATCGAGATGCTCCGTATCAGCACCCTCGTCCGGCGTATCGATGTCCCACCGACCTACCGGGCGCTGCTCTTTTCCTCAAACATGGAAGTCGTGCTGTCGGTGCTTGCCTACATCGCCTTGCTAACACACATCTTCGTCTTCGACCCGCAGACAGTGAGTTCACCGTTGCTGAACACGCTCTTTGGCCCGGAGCCGCCGGTTCTGGTGGTGTATCTCATGTTGCTCATCCTCTGGGACATCTGCTACCGCATCGGCACTGGCTGGTGGGCCAGCGTCACCGGCCTCTGGCGGTCGCTACGCTTTCGCTTCGAACCCGACACCGCCCGGGTGTTCCAGCGCGCGGATATCGAGACGTGGGGCTTTGGCGTCCTGCAGCTCGTACTCGTCCCGTTCGTGTTGAATCAGCGGGTGCTGCTCGCAGCCTTGCTCGCCCACGTGGCCGCCGTCACGGTCGTCACTGGCATCTCCGTGGCACTGTTACAGGCCAGGTCCAGAAACGGCTTCAGTCGGAGTTGATTTGCTCGAACTGGTCCAGCAGTTCCTCGGTTGACTCGCCGCTGTCGTAGTTCACGTCGCCGTGGTAGGCGGTTCGGCCGTCGTTCTCCGACAGCTCTACGTCGTTATTCTTGCGCTCACGGCGCTCGTGTTCGTCGTTGTCGTACGCTCCCATAGACATATGTTACCACAACTAATGTAGTGTGGTAGTGATTATCAATCTAACGGCGAGCCTTTTTCACCCGAGGCCTCGCGCCCGGCGGCGGCGAGCGCTCGACCCCGGGAGTGGCCGATTCTCTCTGTCTGTTACAGCCACCAGTATCAGTGCAGTTAGCTGAAATCCACGACGGGTCGAAAGTTAACATATATATCTGATAGTCGTGTATTTGTGCGATATATGCACTTCTGTGACGACTGTGGTTCCATAATGCACACGGAGGGCGACACGTGGCTGTGTCGGGCCTGTGAGAACGAGGAGTCGCGAGACTCGCAAGCGGAAGCGGCGATGGCGATTCAGGATGGACAGCGGGACGACGGGGCACCCGCCGTAGCCGACGCGACCCAGGGCACTACCGAGACGATGCAAGAGCCCTGTCCGGCCGAGGACTGCGACAGCGACCGAGCCTCCTACGAGATGCTGCCGAAGCCGGGCGGCTCCTACGAGGTTCGGCTGTTCACCTGCGTCGAATGCGGCCACAAGTGGCGCGAGTCCTGATACGGTCGGTTGTAACGATGTACCGGTGATTTGCCGAGTCGGGTTCGGCAAATCCCGGCAATGGCTTACAACTGACCGTATGACTTCCCAGCGGAACGCACAAGACCGCTGACCGTTTGTACTACACTGTGGCAGGCCCGATTCGCTTTCGATATTCGACTGAATGCTGGAGCGAGGACCGCGTCCGGCGTGAGTTACTCTCCCCGCTTGAGGCTTCGTTCGGTGCAGAGATAACCGGCCCGTGGTTCGCCCCGCCCGAAGGATGGGCAGCCAGACGGCTGGTGATGGACAATGGCGATCTCGCACTCTTTACCTGGAACGGCCAGGAGGCCTACTGGGCCGGCAACACCGAGACGCCCGAGTCTCTCTGGCGGACAGACAAGCGCACCTTCGCCCGCAGTCCCGATCCCATCGCCGAGTGGGGGCAGCGTGAGCTGTTTGCCCAACTGGAGGTCGAGGATCCGTGGCTGACCGAGTACGAGACGCTGTCGCGCTTTTTCCTGCCTGTGTTTCTCTCGAAGGACGGCCGTGACTCCACGCGAACGTTCTTTCGCGACCACGCTGGCGGATTCCCCGACGCTGACCGCGAGGCGGGACTGGCGTTCTACGACGACTTTCTCGCGACGGGCGTCCTCGACGACCACCGCTACACGATGGCCAGCAAACTGGGCACCAGCCAGGGCTTTGATCTCTCGCGGATGCAGGCGACGATGGGGGAGTTCAACGCCGCGAAACTGCTAGTGGATTCGGGCAACGATATCGTCCCCGAAGTCGAGCTTGACTCGGGCCACTCCGTTGACTTTCGGGTCGGCGACACCTTGGTCGAGGTGACGCGGCCGCGCCCACCGAGTCGACGGCAGGTCGACACGGCGATTGGGGCGATTAAGGCCTCCGGCGACGCCAAGACCCGCGACCAGCTTGCGGCCCACCCCGGCGCTGTCCTCGCCGTCGACTGCACCTCCTTTCGAGACGACGAGTGGCAACGGGTGATTGGCGAGCAACCGGATGTCGGCTACGAACCCCTCGTCGTCTTCCGTTATCGGCCCGACGGCCGGCTCGAGGGATACTCGCGGGGGTCGGTTCCGCTCTCGCTCCCGTTCTGACAACGACTGTGTGTTCCGTGGCGCGCCGAAGAAACACGCACATTATACCGGTCGACAGAACGATTGATAGAATTCGCCTCCGCCACTCCGGCGAATATCTATCAGGGCTTCTGTCGACCCGTATAGCAGAACAAACTTTTCATACTCCTACGAAGAATCCAACAGTAGCGGCTGGCAGCCTGGCCGCGGTTCATTATGGATATCGACACGTTCGTCAGTGAAAACAAACCGGAGGAGGGTGGGGACACCTTCCAGCTAGAGAACAGCAAGCTCCTCGACATCGCCGTCGACGGGAGGGTCGTGACAAAGGCCGGCGCGATGGTCGCCTACGAGGGTGACCTCTCCTTTACCGGCTCCTCGAACGCCGAGGGCGGCATCACGGGGTTCATCAAGTCAAAGGCAACCAGTGAAGGGACGCCGGTGATGAACGTCGAGGGGACGGGCCACCTCTACGTCGCTGACGGCGCCAAAGAGATCCAGATCATGGAACTGGACGCCGGGGAAGCCATCTCGGTCAACGGCAACGACGTACTCGCCTTCGAGTCGAGTGTTGACTACAGCATCTCGACTATCGGGAGCCTCTCCGGTGCCTCCGCGGGCGGCCTGACAAACGTCTTCCTCGAAGGACCCGGCAACATCGCTATCACCACCCACGGCAACCCGCTCGTGCTGACGCCGCCGGTCAAGACCGATCCGCAGGCGACCGTCGCCTGGAGCGCCGACAACTCCCCGTCAAGCAACATCAACCGCAGCCTCTCGGATATGGTCGGCCAGTCCTCCGGCGAGCAGTACCAGTTGGAGTTCTCGAACCCCGACGGCTTCGTTATCGTCCAGCCCTTCGAAGAGCAGACACCACAGCAGTAACGACACCGCCCGTTTTTATTTCCGGCCGCTGTAGGCGGCCCCATGCCCAAGATTGCCGACACGCACATCGTCAACCGCGAGCGCGTCCAGCCCACCCACGCCAACAACTACGAGAGCGCCCACGGGGGAATCGTGATGAAGTGGATGGACGAGATCGGCGCGATGTCAGCCATGCGGGCCGCCGAACAGTCCTGTGTGACCGCACAGATGTCGAGCGTGGATTTCGAGCGACCCATCCCTATCGGCGACAACGCCCTCGTGGAGTCATACGCCTACGCGACCGGTGAGACGAGTGTGCAGGTCCACGTTGAGGTCAGCGCTGAGAACCCCCACACCGGCGAGAC
>JAQCNK010000046.1 GCA_028275075.1 Haloarcula sp.
AGCCGGAGTTCTTCAAGCTCGTTTTCGACAGTGTCGAGCTTCGATTCGAGTTGCTGCTTTCGGTGGTGCAGCTCCTCCAGATACTCGGACGGGTCGCCGTCCCCATCGGGCACCGCAAGCGCGGAGAATGTCGCGCCGACCATGGCATCTTGGAGGTCGTCGTCGGTGCGCGCGAAGACGGCGACGACGCCGTCCTCGCTGAACAGTTCGTAGGTGTCGATGTCGCTGTCGTCGAGGACAGCGTCGATTTCGCCCGCGTCACCCTCGCCGACCGTCACGGCGAGAGTGTCATAGCCCCGGAGCAGATCCAGATCGATTCCGAGCTGGACGAACGGCTCCATCGTCGCGATCTGGTCCGCTACGTCGCGGAGGTCGTCACGGAGCTCGTCGCGTCGGTCGTCGAGCTCGGTAACCTTCGACTGAACCTCCTCCAGATCCTCTTCGAGCGCCTCGTCAGTGACCAGACGCGTCGGGCCGGCGTCCGCCGCGTCGACATCGAGGATCGACTCAAGTGCGCGGACCGTGACGAGCTGGTCAGAGGCCTCGTCGGCGCCCTCGACCGGATCGCCGGGCTCGAAGCCCTCCCAGGCCCCGTCGTACTCGGTGACGTGGAGCATATCGAGCTCGTGGATTGACTCGACGACGGGTTCCATGACGCGTTTCGATCCCGTCACCGAGACGCGACACATCTGCTCAGGTCTGAGCATGCACCGCCTCCTCGAAGAGGTCTGTGACGTAGTCGACCACCTCGTCGACGCGACCGTCGGCCTGCTGTTCGAGCTCTTCGCGGGCGTTCTCGCCCTGCTCGATGAGGCTCTCGCGCTCGGCTTCGATCTCCTCGCGGGCGTCTTCGAGGCGCTCTTGGGACGCCTCCTCGGCGTCTTTTTCGGCCTGTTCGCGAATCTCGTCGGCTTGCTTGCGGGCCTCGGCGATGGTCTCTTCTCGATCTTCCTCGGCCGCTGCGACGATATCGTCGGCCTCCTGCTCGGCCTCCTTTATTCGGTCTAGAACTTCTGGCCGTGGCATTCTCTAATCGTTCGAACCTTACCCAAGCGGCTATTTGGTAGTTGCGAAGTTTTCACGGAACCGGAAGCCACGGTTTCGGGAGCGTGAGTCGAGGGTAAATCCGGGGAATTATGACTGAGAAGGCCTAACGACAGACAATGGGAGTCCTCGAGAACAAAGCCCGGGCCCGGACGTTCTACAAGTACCTCTCGAAGGTGTACGACCAGATCAACCCCTTCATCTGGGACGAGCGGATGCGCGACGAGGCCATCGACATGCTCGGTCTGGAGTCGGACGACCGGGTGCTCGACGTGGGCTGTGGCACCGGTTTCGCCACCGAAGGCTTGCTCGAACACGTCGACACCATCTACGGACTGGACCAGAGCCCTCACCAGCTCTCGAAGGCATTTCAGAAGTTCGGCAAGCACGGCCGTGTCCACTACCACATGGGCGACGCCGAGCGCCTGCCGTTCCAGGACGACAGCTTCGATCACGTCTGGTCGTCGGGCTCTATCGAGTACTGGCCCAACCCCGTCGACGCCCTCGAAGAGTGTCGCCGTATCACGAAACCCGGCGGCAAGGTCCTCATTGTCGGCCCCGACTACCCGAACTCCACCGTCTTCCAGAAGATGGCCGACGCCATCATGCTGTTCTACGACGAGGAGGAAGCCGACCGGATGTTCCGCGAGGCTGGCTTCGATGCGTTCGAACATCACATCCAGCAGTCCCGGCCGGGTAGCCCACGGGCGATTACGACCATCGCCGAAGTTCCCGAGTAGCGGCTTTCGGGCGGTGCATGATTCTGCCGACACTTTTTCAACGAGAAGGCAGTAGTGAGGTGTATGGCCGACGGAGAAACACGCCGAATCGCCTGCGATATCATGAGTGAACCTCACATCGCCGGTCGGCGAATAAGCGTCCGTCAGGTGTACGCACTGGTCGAGGAGGCGGGAATGTCGGCAGAGACAGTCGGTGACCGCTATGATCTCGATGTGGCCGACGTGTACCATGCACTGGCATACTATCACGACCATCCGCGCGAAATGCGCAACATCGAGACCGAACGAGAGGCGGCTGCCGAGGCGTTCCGCGACTCCATCGACCGTCCTGCCGGCATCGACCCCGACGCCGCCTGATGTCCCAGTGGCAGTTTCTCCTCGATGAGAACATCGACCCGAAAGTGGCGACGTATCTGGAAAAAGAAGATATTGTCGCAGTCCACGTTCGGGACACGCTCGGTCAGGGGGCCGACGACGAAGACGACGTGCTGCC
>JAQCNK010000048.1 GCA_028275075.1 Haloarcula sp.
TTCGTAGGGGATACCGAACTTGGCGTCTTTCCCAGTCGCCACCTTCTCGTGGTGGCCGGTGCCGATACCGGGGTTGATGCGGATCGCGACCCGGCCGTCGTAGCCGCGTTCTTCCAGTCGGTCGAAGGTGTCGCGGGCGCCGCCGGTTATAGTGAGGCCGGGGTTCGCCTCGGCCAACTCTATCGCGTAGTCGAGATCGGCATCCGGCGGGTTCACGGCAGTGTACTGGAGCGTGTTCGGCTCTGCGCCGGCCTGCACAGCGCGCTGGAGTTCTCCGGCAGCAGCACACTCGATATCGGCACCCGTCGAAAGCAGCTTCGAAAGCACCGCGCGACCGGTGTGGGCCTTCGCGGCGTACATGACGTGGGCGTCCGGGAACGCGGACGCGAACCGCTCGTAGTTCCGTGCGACGCGGTCAAGATCGACGACGTACAGCGGCGTTCCGTGGTTGGCCGCCAGCCGACTGAGGCGGTCGTGGTCCCAGTCCGCGAGGCGACGGACCGGCGGCGAGTCCTGACTCATTGAGTTATACACAGCGACGCCACCTAACAAGGGTTGCGCTCTGGCGAGCGGCCGGATACAGGCCAGCCGTCTCCGACACCGCACGGTGTACGTTCAGCGTCGGTCAGACCGGTCCCCCCGTCTTGGGTCGCTGAACGGACACAGCGCACCACCGGTGGGTGGATACCCAAACCTCTTTCTACTCCAACAAGCGACACTCTGTACGAACCGGGTGAGAGAGACAATAGCATGCAACCTGAGATCCCTGAACGCCCGCCGTTGGAGCTAGTCAGGCAAGAGAGCCTCTGGGTTGTCGAGAACTATCGCAAGGGGTCACGGACGGGTGAGACCCACGCAACCCACGACTCACAGCTGAGTGCCATGCGCTACGCGCAATCGACGATGGAGTCCGACCGACACCCCTGTATCCTCCGCTGGGACTCCCCGCGGAGTGTCGGCGGGCTCTACTGGAATCCGCTGTTCGAGCGGCTCACTGTTCGGCGGGACGAGTTAGTTGATGGGTGGAGTATCGTCCCGGAAGCGGGGAGCTGTGCCATGGCGGTCGAGCCGACACGCAAGGCGGCAGCCGAGCGCGCAAAGAAGATCCAGCGGCTGTACGATTTCAAACATCTCCGGATCTACGACGGCCGCGCCGAGGAGTACGAGGAACGGGATCACCACTTTCTGCGACACGATATCACTCGATCCGGAGTGCGATTCAACCCCGACGCCGTCGCCGAAGTCCCTGAGCCCGAAGAGCCGGACGACCCAGAGCCCGAGACGGCAGCGTCGGGGCCGTCCGACGAGCCCGAGGGCCCCTCTGATGTGGGCATGGTCGGCCCCGCCAGCCCGGGACAGCTTGGCGCCTCTGTCCCCGACGTGACCCAGGTGGAGTTTACCGACACTGACGGTGCACTGCATTGCTACTCGACACCGTGGCAGGGCGGCACCGACGCGGAGATAATTACGGTCTCGCGGAAGTACGCGGACGATGACGGCGTTCCGGAGGTGTTCGATGAGATGTTCGAACGCTGGCAGGCGGCCGACGACGCCGCCCACGTGGCGTCGATATACGAATCAGGTACCGACCCTACGTCGTGGGTTGCCTACCGTGTCGGTGCCCACACCCTCGCCGACATCGGCACCGAACTGCCTGCCCGCTCGCGGGTCGAACTGTTGGGCGACATCGCTGACGCCGCCGCCGTCGTCGGTGACCCATCGACGCCGCTCTGTGGACTCACACCGGAAAACATCCACCTGTTAGATGCGGGTGGCGACCGACGGACGACGGTCGCCAACTGGGGAATCGAGTGGGCCGTTCGAGATGCGGTCGGCTTGGCCCTCGATGGTCCGTTTCTCGCGCCGGAACAGCGAAAGGGCCACCTGTCGGTGACGACCGATGTTTACCAGTTGGGTGCGCTGGCATACTGGCTCCTCTGTGAACAGCGACCGCCGGAGTCGCCCCCGGCGTCGGGGCCTGAGACCGTCCCGCGTCCGATAACGGAGATTTCCCCGAAGGTAACACAACATCTCACTCGGGCGCTTGCGGCCGACCCCAGTGAGCGGTTCGACTCCGTATCGGCGTTCTACCGGTCGCTTGCGAATGCGGCCTAGTCTCTCAATGCGTCTTCCCGCTCCGTCGCTTCCAGCGTCTCCGCTTCCACGTCGGTCGCCACGACGGCGGGCTTGTAGGCGCCGCCGGGGATGAGGTCGTGATCGCCAACCGACGAATCGACGAAGCGCTGGAACGCGCGGCGCTCGGGCGGCAGCTCGCCGTAGATGACTTCCTCCTCGACGAGGTCGTAGACGGGGATGCGCGGCGTCAGCAGCGTGTTTTCGCCGACGATAGACCCCTCGCCGACGACGAAGCCGCTGGTGACGCGACAGCCCGCGCCCAGCGACACGTCGTCCTCGACGATAACGGGCGCGCTCTCGACCGGTTCGAGGACGCCGCCGATCAGCGTGTTCGCACCGAGTTTGACGTTCTCCCCGATCTGGGCACAGGAGCCGACGGTGTCACAGGAGTCGATGAGGGTACCGTCGCCGACGTGGGCACCGATATTGACAAACGAGGGGGACATCATGATACAGTCCTCGCCAAGATACGCCCCGCGGCGGATCGTCGTCCCGTCGGGCGTATTGCGTGTGCCACGCTCGCCGAGGTCCTCAGTGTCCCGCAGCGGAAGCACGTCGTGGTAGGTGACACCGCCGTGTTCGCGCTCGTGGGTCCGGCGGAAGGCGAAGTTCAGCAGGATACCCTGCTTGACCCACTCGTTGGCTTCCCAGCCGCCGTCGACCGTTTCGGCGGCCCGGACTTCACCGGTCTCTAGAGCGGTCAGGAACTCATCGAGCGTGTCCAACTGTGGCGGCTCGATGTCCTCGACGGTGGCGCCCTGTTCGTACGCTGTCCAGAGGTCCTCGACGTTGCGCTGCAGGTCCTGTCCGAGCATACGGCCGAGTACCTGCTCCTGACGTATAGCGACTCTGGAATCCGACGGTGCGGGGAGTGTCCCGCCGTCAGCGACCAACGGAGAACAGTTGGTGGTTTTGATGGCTGTGCGAGATGCTGTGTATCCGCGCGCTCTGAGTACACCAGACGCTTACTGGCTATCGATTATAAGGCTATGCGTTATATTGAAACGAGTGTATAAGGTGGGTAATACAGATAATCACCGATACATCGTTACAACCGACCGTATCAGGCGTCGACAACCTGGCCGAAGTCGTACTGGCCGGCCTCGCGGTCCGCGAGCCACGCTGCGGCGTCGAGAGCGCCAGCGGCGAAGACGGCGCGGTCCTCCGCGTGGTGTGAAAGCGACAGTACCTCGTCGTTGCCCGCGAGGATGAGTTCGTGTTCGCCACGGATGTCACCGGCGCGGCGGGCGAAGACGCCGATCTCGTCGTCCTCGCGCGGGGCGTGACCCTCCCGGCCATAGACGGGTTCGACATCACGCTCCTCCTGGACGACGTCAAGCAGCGTCTTCGCGGTACCCGACGGCGCGTCGACTTTCTGGTTGTGGTGACTCTCCATCAGTTCGAGATCATAGCTGTCCAGCGCCCGGACTGCCTCCCGAACCGTGCGCTGGAGCACCTGAATACCCCGCGAGAAGTTCGTCGCCTTCAGCAGTGGAATCGCTTCACTGGCGTCCGCAAGCGCGGCCAGTCCGTCCTCTGCAAACCCAGT
This sequence comes from Haloarcula sp., assembly GCA_028275075.1. Lineage (GTDB taxonomy): Archaea > Halobacteriota > Halobacteria > Halobacteriales > Haloarculaceae > Haloarcula. The sequence goes on from JAQCNK010000048.1 coordinate 3,686, forward strand.
GGTCCCGACGACCAGCCCGACATCGGCGTCGACGCAGGCCCGGGCCAGCGGGAGCGTCGATTCGGGGATAGAGAAGTCGACAACGACATCCACGTCGTACTCGGGTAACGCGTCGGCAACATCGTCGGCGACGACCGGGACACCCGCTACCTCGCCGGCGTCCACGTCGAAGCCGACGATTGCCTCTAAGTCGTCCCGGTCGGCCGCCGTCTCGATGACTGTCTCGCCCATGCGACCCGCCGCACCGTTGACAGCAATCCGTGTCATCGCTCTCCCTCCGCGGCGGCGCCGTCTAACTCCTCCGCTTCGAGGTCGGCGAGGACTGCACGCAACCTCTCCAGATGCTCGTCCGCGAGTCTGGACAACGGCTGGCGCAGGTGGGCCGGCCCATAGCCCCGGATCCGCATGGCCTCCTTGACGGGGATGGGGTTGGTCTCGACGAACAGTGCCCGAAAGAGCGGGCCGAGTTCATGATGGATCGCACGCGCTCGCTCGTAGTCGCCCGAGAGCGCCGCGCCGACCATCGCGCAGGTGCGTTCGGGCTCGACGTTCGCCGACACGGAGATACAGCCCGCCGCCCCGACCGACAACATCGGCAGGGTCATACCATCGTCGCCGGAGAGGACCGCAAACTCCTCGTCGCGCGTCCGCTCGATAATTTCGGATATCTGGTTCATATCGCCGCTGGCAGCTTTATACGCCTGGATGTTCTCGTGGCTCGCCAGTTCAACCGCAGTGCTGGCGTCGATGTTCTGCCCGGTCCGCGATGGGACGTTGTAAACAATCTGCGGGCAATCGACCGCCTCAGCGATGGTCTCGTAGTGGTCGACCAGGCCGCGCTGTTCGGGCTTGTTGTAGTACGGCGAGATGAGCAGGAGGGCGTCGGCGCCGGCGTCGGCGGCGCGCTGGGACAGGGAGAGGGCCTCGCGAGTGTTGTTACTCCCGGTGCCAGCGATGACGGGTACGTCGTCGACGGCGTCGATTACCGCCTCGACGACCTCGATGTGCTCGTCGTGGGTCATCGTCGCCGACTCGCCCGTGGAGCCGGCAGGGACCAATCCGTCGACGCCGGCAGCTTCCAGCCGCTGGGCGTCTCGTTGGAGTGTCTCGAAGTCGATACTGCGTTCGTCGTCGTCGTGGAACGGCGTACACATCGCGGGGTAGACGCCGTGGAAGTCGAATGCTGTCATTGCTGAGTGCTGTTGTGTCGCTGTGGGATATGTCGTCCGGTCTGTTCGTCAACAGAGAGGCCCTTGACGGGTGCGCCACGCCCGCCGAGAGTCAGAAGCTACCGCTTGCGCTTCGGGACGACGCCGTCGCCGCTGCGTACCAGATTGCTTGGGAGCAGGCGTCGTCGCATACACGTGAGACCGTCGGTGAGCGACTTAGCCCTTTTGCTCTCCGGAAACCCCGAAAACCTATCCGGGTCCGGAAGCGAAATCACGGTATGACTGTTTCACACCCGGGTCAGCGCGTGGCTGTTTTGGCCGACGCACAAAACCTCTACCACACTGCCCGGAGTCTCTACACGCGTAACATCGACTACTCAGAACTCCTCAAGGCGGCCGTCGACGGCCGTGAGCTCACCCGCGCTATTGCCTACGTCATCCGGGCCGACTCCCCGGAGGAAGAGAGCTTCTTTGAGGCGCTGACGGACATCGGTTTCGAGACCCGAATCAAGGACATCAAGACGTTCAAAGATGGCTCGCAAAAGGCCGACTGGGACGTGGGGATGAGTCTGGACGCGGTCACACTGGCAAAGCACAACGACGCTATCGTTCTCTGTACCGGTGACGGCGACTTCGCCCGCGTCTGTCGGTACGTCCGCCACGAAGGGTGCCGTATCGAGGCGATGGGCTTCGAAGAATCCTCCTCTGAAGACCTCAAGTCCGCCGTCGACGGGTTCGTGGACCTCAGTAGCGACCCGGACAGGTTCTTGTTGTGACTGTTTCAGACTGCGCGACCGTCTTCAGAGGTGCCCAGAAGCAACGAGCCAGCGGCCAGTCCCAGCGCCGCAACGCCGGCCATGACGCCCGCTACTGTTGTCGAAATACCGATATCGAACGGGCCTGACATCAGAATCAGCACCGAACTGACGACCAGCAACGCGGCGCCCGCATACACTTTTCGCTTGTCTGTAGCCATTGTGAGCGG
>JAQCNK010000055.1 GCA_028275075.1 Haloarcula sp.
GCGAACCCTTTGGTCGACTACCTGCACGGTGCGGACGCGACGCAAACCCAAATCGACCCGCTGATACCGATGTCAGCTACACAATCTGTGCGTCGGCCGCGTCGAACCGGAGCGTAACCTCGCCAGTGGGTGAGTCCACCGCCGTCGTCTTGCACTCGATCTGTCGGTCTTGCCAGCGGCAATGGACCCGGTAGGCGTCGCCGAGGAATTCGACGGTTTCGATTGTCGCAGTGAGGGCCGCGTCCGCTGACTGCGCCCTCTCGGCTCCGTCACCCAGTGTAATGGCTTCGGGGCGCACCGCCATCGTCACTGACTCGCCCGCCGCCGCCTCAGCGCCCGCTGGCAACGGGAGTTCCACCCCGGCGACGGCGACGCTCGAACCGTCGTCCCCCACCACGCCGTCGAAGAGGTTGTTGTCCCCGACGAAGGCAGCGACGAACCGCGAGGCGGGGTCCCGATAGACGGTCTCCGGGGCCGCGACCTGTTCGATGCGCCCGTTCTGCATCACCGCGACGCGGTCGCTGAGCGCCAGGGCCTCGGCTTGGTCGTGAGTGACGTACACTGTCGTGATATCGAGCTCCCGCTGGATGGTCTGTATCTGGACCCGGAGCCGTTTGCGCAGTTTCGCATCCAGCGCCGAGAGCGGTTCGTCGAGGAGGAGGACATCGGGTTCAGGGGCGAGCGCGCGGGCCAGCGCGATGCGTTGCTGTTGGCCCCCGGAGAGCTGTTCTGGCGAGCGGTCGGCGGCACCGGTGAGGTCGACGAGGTCGAGCAGTTCGGCAACGCGGTCCGCTTTGCCCCGACTGTGGTCGTGAAAGCGCAGCCCGTAAGCGACGTTTTCTCTGACGCTCATGTGGGGAAAGAGCGCGTAGTTCTGGAACACCATGCCGACGTTGCGCTCCTCTGGCTGGCTGTCGGTCACGTCCCGGCCACCGATGGCAACGCTACCGTCGGTACCGTCGGTCAGTCCAGCGATGGTGCGGAGCATCGTCGTCTTCCCACACCCTGACGGGCCGACGAGTGTGAAGAACTCGCCCTCGTCGATGGTGAGGGAGACGTCTTCGAGCGCGGTCACACCGTCAAAGGTAGCGCTCATCCCCTCGATTGCGACGCCGGGATCACCGTCTGTCATCGGTCCCACCATCCGCCAACGCGGTCGATAAGTACGAAGCTAACGGCTGTCACCGCGAGCAAAACGGTTCCCATGGCCGTCGCCGGCCCGAGGTTCGGCCCCAGCGAGCGGTTGCCGGTGTACCGTTCCAGCGCGACCGGCATCGTCGCGCTGTCGGCTCCCTCGGCCAGTAGGACCGTCGAATCGAACTCACCGACGCTGATGGCGAAGGCGAAGGCCGCGCCGGCGATCAACGCCGGCAGGACAAGCGGGAGTTCGATATCGAGCAGCGCTGTGGTTCGGTCGGCCCCGAGCGCCCTTGCGGCGTCGACGAGTCGGTCGTCGATACTGCCCAGCGCCGGCGTGACGTTGCGCGAGACGAACGGGTAGGCCGCGACAGCGTGGGCGGCGACGATGGCGACCGGCCCGGTGACGGTGATGCGGTGCCCGAACAGCGTGGTCCCGAAGACGAGCGTACGGAGCATCCCCAGCCCGAGGACGATGCCGCTGACGGCAAGGGGCGCCGTCAGCAGGGCCTCCCAGAGGCGTGAGCCGCGGCTATCCCGGGTCGCGACGACGGAGACGACGACACCCATCGGGAGGGCCAACAGGAGCGCGCCGGCGCCAAACAGCAGCGAGTTCGTTATCGCGGGTAGCGGGCGGACTGTCCCCGATGCCGTCGATGCCTGCTGTGCGAGCAGGAACTCGTAGTACCTGAGCGTGAACGCGCCGTCGGGCGTCGTGACGCTCTCGACGACGAGGCTGAGAAGCGGGCCGACGAACAGCACAAGCGCCACACCGGCGTACGCAACGAGCGCTAGCCGCTTCGGGTCGACCAGCGACCGCCACCCAGCAATGAGCGGCGCGCGTGCCCGGCCACGTGACTCACCGCGGCGGTTGAGTTGTGTGGCCTCGAAGCGCAGATACACGTATATCAGCCCGAGTGAGAGCGCGGTCTCGATGGCTCCCAGCGTCGCCGCCTCGGTGAGGTCTAGGTTCTGGACGCGGGCGAACAGCCAGACCTCCACCGTCGCGAGTTCGAGTCCGCCAAGCGCCAGCACGATTGGAAACGACATGAACGTGAAAATAAACGTCAGTGCAGAGGCTGTCAGCAACGCCGGCAGGAGCTGTGGAAGGGTCACATCCCGGAACGCTCGCAACGGGGACGCTCCGAGGGTGCGGGCGGTCTCAACCCGGGCCGGGTCGACAGACTCCCAGGCTGCCGTCACCAGCCGTGTGACAAGCGGCGCGTTGTAGAACGCGTGAGCGAGGATGATGAGTTCGAGCGTGAACGTCAGTTCGACGGGTCCCAGCCCGACGACATCCAGCAGGTCGTTGAGTAGCCCCGTCCGGCCGAACATCGCCAGAAAGCCGACAGCGACCATAATCGAGGGGAGCACAAAGGGCAGGATAGTCACCGAGCGGAGGACCTGTCGGCCGGGGAACTCGAAGCGGGCGAGCAGGTACGCACCTGGGAGGCCGACGAGGATGCTCGCGACGGTCGACAGAACCGCTTGGTAGGCAGTGAATCCAAACAGTTCTTGATAGAACGGATCGCTCACGACCGAGACGACCGGCGCGAGCGTGAGACGACCGGCGTCGTAGATGGCGCTGACGAGAACACTCCCGACAGGGTAGTAGAAAACGACTACCAGCGTCGCCAGCGTGGCGGCGACGCCGACCGGACGCAGCCGGTCGTCCCGGAGTAGCATTCAGTTGCTCGCGATCTCGCGGGCCCAGTCCGCTATCCAGCCGTCGACGTTGCCGGCGAGTTCGTCGTAGCTGAACGTGACGGGTTCGGGCGGCTCCAGGGCGTAGGTCCCGAACTCTCCGCCGGGTTCGACACCCTCGACAGCGGGGAACTGGACGTTGCGCACGGCGATCTCTTTCTGGGCTTCCGTCGAGAGCGCGAACGACATGAACTCCTGGGCCAGTTCGACGTTCTCGGCGTCGGCGAACTGGGCCATCCCCTCGGGGTTCGCGTAGCCCTGGTCGTTGAGGAAGCCGACCTGGTGGCGCGACATATCGACATCCTCGCCGTGGTAGTACACCTGATCGGTGGAGTAGGAGACGACCATCGGCGCTTCCTCGTTCGTGTAGGCGTTGTACGCGGGCTCCCAATCCGAAAGGATCTGAACGCCGTTGTCGGAGAGGCTGCGCCAGTAGTCGAGGTAGCCATCGGCGCCTTTCGCCTTGATCGTCCACAACAGAAACGCCCGGCCGGGATCGGACTGCTGGGCGTTTTGGGCGATGAGCGCGTCCTCGTAGGCTGGTTCCAGCAGCGCGTCAAACGTGCCAGGATTGTCGACTTCGCCCTCGTCGTACACCAGGCTGATGTAGCCGGTGTCATAGGGGACCACACGGCCGTCGGGGTCGAAATCGAGGCCGGACTTGACCGAGTCGGCGCCCTCGACATCGTCGGCCGTCGCGAACAACTGTTCGTCCAGTTGTTCGTCGGCCCGGACGAGTTCGCCTGTGTTCAGTCCGACGAACAGGTCCGCCTCCACCGGCGCGCCCTCGGACTTGCGCTGGATGAACTGGTTGATGCCGTTTTCGGGGGTTGTGAACTCCACCGTTGCGTCGTGCTCGGCCTCGAAGGCAGACTTGAGCCAGTTGCCCGCCGTCTCTTCGCCGGTAAAAGAGGAGTAGGTCGCGACCGTGAGCGTGTTGTCCGACTCTGTCGAGGACTGGCTACTACAGCCAGCCAGTGCCATGGCACCCGCCGTGCCGGCACCCGTAAGGAACGTGCGTCGTTTCATATCTCGGTGGTTACACCAAGTAATACTTCAACCCTCGCTTTCCGATGTATCCTGTGCAGCCGATGCAATAAGCAGATACGCAATTGTACCCGTTGACCACACAAGAACGCCGACAGCCTCAGACGATTGCAAATCGACATACTCTATCAGTGCCAGCGGGGTTGTGGCCAATCCGAAGATACCGATAGCATGGCCGAGCCTGTTATATCTATCTTCAAAGGTTAACTGTTCACCAAGCAGTGTGATGTCATATGTCAAGATAAAGTAGCTGATCCCGATGTAGAGTGCTATTATACCCATCACGAAGAACCAATCTGCAAGCAGGTACCGATAGACGGCCCCACCAATGCAACACCCACTGAGGACAGCGAGCAGGAGGGACTTCTGGGTTCCCATATCTCACGTTTGAAGGCTACTGTGTATATGTCTGCTGACTATACGGGTCGACAGAACGATTGCTAGAACTCGGCTCGCCAGACCCCGGCGAATATCTATCAGTGTCGACCCGTATAACCGCTGTTCCTCTCACACGCGTTTGTGGAAATCTTGACAACACACAGTTTCACCTCAAACAAGTGCCGGCCTCGCCATCACGACCGCCGTCATCACGCAGGTCCTATCCCACACGCTCGTCAAGAATCAACCGCGTTTTGGTACTCACCACTTCCTCTAACTCCCGCGCTCTGGTGATGAGGTCGTTGACCGCGCCGGTGTCGGCCGCGTCGACGACCACGACGATATCTTCCTCGCCCGAAACCTGCCAGACGAAATCGACGGCCGGCCACTCGGCGATGTGGGCGGTGACGGCCTCGGTGTCGACGTTGACATCGACGCCGATCTCTATCATGGACTTGACGTTGCCGGTGCGGGTCGCCACGGTGAACCGCTCGATAACGCCGTCGTCGACGAGTCTGTCGACGCGGTTGCGTACCGTCCCCTCAGAGGTCCCTACCTGGTCCGCGATCTCCGTGTAGGGCGTGCG
>JAQCNK010000063.1 GCA_028275075.1 Haloarcula sp.
TGGACGTGGATCACCTCTGTCTTCTCACACGGCGGCATCTATCACATTCTCGGAAACGCCATCGTCATCTACTTTTTCGGCCGGTTGGCCGAACGGCAGATCGGCTCGAAGGCGTACACTGTCTTCTTCCTGGGTTCGGGGATGCTCGCCGGCCTCGGTCAAATATCGCTCCAGTTCGTTCAGGGGATGTTGCAGACTGGCCAGCCCGGGCCCGCCTACGGCGTGCTGGGCGCCAGCGGTGCGGCGCTGGCCATCTTGGGCTTTGTGACAGTCCTGAACCCCGACCTCACGGTGTATCTGTGGTTCCTTATTCCGGTGCCGATCTGGGCCATCACCGGCTTCTACGCCGTTCTCAGCATCGCGGGGACGCTCGCACCAGGTGCAGGCATCCTCGGTGGAAACATCGCCCACACGGCCCACCTCATTGGTCTGGGCATCGGGCTCTGGTACGGCCGCCGCGTTAAGGACCGGGCGCGTATCCCCGGCCAGATACAGTTCGGCGGTCGCGGGCCCGGCGGGCCGGGTGGGCCCGGTGGCCCGGGTGGTCGCGGCCCCTTCTGATGGAACTCGCTCGGCCGAGATTCGTCCCGGACCCGTCGCTCTCGACCGCTGATATGGAGGCCTGTCAACGCGATATCGCCGACGTTGCGGCCTTTACCGACGACGTTGCGTTCGACACGGCGGCAGTGTCACTCGACGGTCCCGCCGGCCAGACGACGCTTGGCGAACAACCGGGCAACGGCGCGAACACCGAGGCACCGCTTGTCGCCGGTGTCGATCAGGCCTTCGTCGACGACCGCGCCGTGTCGGCCATCGTCATCCTTCGGGGTCGCGAAGTCGTCGAGCGCGTCTACGCGGTCGAGCAAACCGAGATTCCGTACATCCCTGGCCTGCTCTCTTTCCGGGAGGGCGGTGCCGTTCTCGCCGCGTTCGAGGCCTTAGAGCACGACCCTGACATTGTCTTCTTGGACGGAAGCGGACGGATCCACTACCGCGAGGCGGGACTGGCCACGCACATCGGCGTCACACTCAATGTGCCCGCTATTGGCGTCGCCAAGAACCTACTGTGTGGTCGGCCACGCGAGTCGCTGGACCGGAAACTCCCCGAAGGTGCGCGTGTCCCCATCGAGGCCGACACCGAGGTCGAACCCGGCGGTGCGGCAGAGACCCGACGGGCAGACGGTGACGCCGCCGAAGAGCCAGTAATCGGATACGCTGTTCAGAGTCGCCAGTACGACTCCGCAAGCCGATACATCAACCCGCTCATCGTCAGTCCCGGCCATCGGGTGAGCGCCGAGACAGCCGCTGACCTCGTGCTGGCGACTGCTGCCGGCTACAAACTCCCCGAACCGACGCGGCTCGCGGATGCATACGCCGACTCGGTGAAGACCGAGATCTGAGTATGAGCTAGTCGCTACGGGGGAAGCTTAATTGTCCGGGGCGAGACGGCTCTGGTATGGCCAAGACGGTGTTGATAACCGGTGCCTCATCGGGCATCGGTCGCGCGACAGCCGAGGTGTTTTTGGACGATGACTGGCAGGTCTGGGCGACGGCCCGCGACGCAGACGATGTCGCGAACCTTGCGGAGGCCGGTTGCGAGACGGCAGAACTCGACGTGACGAGCCCCAGCGAATGCGAGCGCGTCGTTGCGGATATCGTCGACTCAGCCGGGCGTATCGACTGCTTGGTGAACAATGCCGGCTACGCCCAGTTCGGTGCCGTCGAGGACATCTCGACAGCCCAAATAGCCGCTTCAGGCCAGCAGTTCGACGTCAACGTCTACGGACCGCACCGTCTCATCCGCCAGGTCATGCCGCATATGCGTGCCCGGGAAAACGGGACGATAATCAACGTCTCCAGCGTCGCCGGACGGCTTGCCCTCCCCGGACAGGGTGCCTACGCCGCCTCGAAGTTCGCCCTCGAAGCGCTGAGTGACGCGCTCCGTGTGGAGGCCGCCGAATACGGTATCGACGTGGTGCTGGTCCAGCCCGGTCCTGTCGAAACGGCCTTCTACGACCGCGCACAGAAGGCCCAAGACGACCTAGAGGAAACGGGCGCGTACGACTGGCTCTACACCGCTCGCGAGGATTCCCAGTTGGCTGGGATTCAGGACGCCCTCGCAGTGTCAGCGGACACGGTCGCGCTAACGATTCGGGACGCCGCCAGCGCGAGCGACCCCGACCCGCGCTACCCCGTCGGCCAAGGCGCGAAGCTCATCCTCCTGGCCCGTCACTTGCCCGCGCGTTGGCGGGACGCGGCGCTTGGCGTGATTCGAAAGCTGTCTGGGTATACGGGTCGACAGAACGATTGATAGAGCCAGACCCCGGCGAATATCTATCAGGGCTTCTGTCGACTCGTATAGCCCCTGTCACTCGTATCGTACAGATCACTGGCACTGTGTACCGACGGTCGTCCGAAAAGGGGGAACAACAGTCCGTCTCATACTGTCGGCTGTAACATCACGGCAGAAATCGCCCAGCCCGGAGTGGGTGATTATCTCCACGCACGTACAGCCACCAGTATCAGTCGAGACAGGCCGCGACGACAGACAGTAGCCCCTCACCGTGGACCTCGTCGGCAAACAGCGGCACTCGTTTGACTTCGTGGCCCCGGAAGAGGTCCTGTGCGCGGGCAATCGCGTCCTGCTGGACCTCCCACCGGCGAGCACAGAATTCGCAGTGGTCGACGTTCGGGCCGGGGATGTCGACATCTCGGCCCAGCACCTCACTGGGGTCCTGCATCACCCGGTTGACGACGACGGTACTGACCGGGATTTCGAAGTCGGTGAGCTGGGCGAGCAGGCGTTCTGACTCCATCACCGACAATGTCTCCGGGACCATCACGATACGGAAGTCGGTTCGTGTCGGATCCTGAAGGATTGCTCGCAGGCGCTCGATGCGCTCGGATAGCTCCTCCAGATCCTGGATGCCGGCCTCCGTGTCGACATCTTCACCACCGCCAAACATCCCCTTGACCGAATCCATCATCCCGGAGAACCGTTCTCGGAGTTTCAGAATCGTCCCGACCATCGAGTCCATCGTCTCGGGGAGTTCCAGCAGGCGAAGCGTGTGGCCCGTGGGAGCGGTGTCGATGACGACGCGGTCGAAGCGGTCGTCGTCGGTGTAATCGAGGAGGAGCCGCATCGCTGCGGCTTCGTCGGCGCCGGGCATCGAGCCGCCCAGCAGCCCATCCTCGCCACCGATGGGATTCTCACTACCCGCGTCGCCGCCCATCGGCCCGCCCCCGAGCATCCCGCCCAGCCCGCCCAGCGCGTCGTCTTCCATCCCCAGTGGCCCCTCGCCCATCGCGGCTTCGGGGTCGATTTCGGCGGCGAAGAGCGGGATGTCCTCGCGGATGCGGGTCGGCTCCGCGGGGATGTCAGTCTCCAGTGTGTCCGACAGCGAGTGGGCCGGGTCAGTCGAGACGACCAGTGTGGCCGTATCGTCGCGAGCCGACGCCAGCGCCGTCGCGGCAGCAGACGTTGTCTTGCCGACGCCGCCTTTTCCACCGTACAGCACGTATTCGGGCGCGTCGACGCCTGTCGGTGCATTGATTTCGTCGACTGCCTCGACGTCAAGATTGCTCATACCCCAGGCTACGTCTCAGGCCTTGTGTAGTTCCCGGAAGAAAGCGTACGGCAGTCTCTCCCAGCTATTGCGCGACTGGGACGAGTGTTACTGCCGGGAGGAGCGCGCCTCTCGAACTTCGGCGCCGTCGCGGAGTTTGTCTTCGCAGTTCGGACAGACTCTCGGTCCGTGTGCTTCGGACGCTTCCGGTGTAAACACCCG
>JAQCNK010000268.1 GCA_028275075.1 Haloarcula sp.
GCCTCGCCGCTGGCAGCTACCTCCGGAACCTCGGCGTCGGCGAACTGCTCGGCGTGGCCGATGATGACATTGAGGCCGTTGCGGAGGTTGTGGCGCAACATCCGGTTGAGGACGACCGCCTGCTGGCGGCTTTCCTTGCGAGCGGTTACATTCCGGGCGTTGAGCACGTAGCCGGTGACCGGCGAGTCGGGCCGATGGCTGAGTGTGGCTTTGAGCCACGCCCACGAGCTGTCGGCATGACGGAACCGGAACTCGTGGGTGCTCTCCGAACTCCCGTCGATGACCTCGAACATCTCGGTGGTCTCTCGGAGCGTCGACACGTCGTCGGGATGAACGTAATCGAAAATCGATTCGTCTTGAACCGTTTCGTGACCTAACACGGTTGTCAGCGACGCACTCTCGTATCTGACCGTTCCGTCAGCCCCGACGATCAATATGATACCGGTGCTGTGTTCGATCAGCGATTGAAACCAGTCGCGTTCGGCGCGGTCGGTCGTTTCCCGAACGTGGTTGACTATATGGGGACGGCTGTCGAGTTCGACCACCGACGCCGACATCTCGGCGGGGACGATCTCACCATCTCGCCGATAACACGTGATCTCGTCAGTCCATCCCTCGCCGTCGGCGATAACGGTCTCGGCGAAGGAAGCGAATTGCGAGAAATTGTGTGGGTGGAGCTCCGAGGCGTCCATCGACAACAGCTCCTCACGAGAAAACCCGACCAGCGACTCGGCGGCGGGATTGCAGTCGACGATCTCGTCTCCCTCGATGTCGACAATGAAAATCGCATCGTTGGCGTGCTCGAAGACGGCCTTGAACGTCCGTTGTGACACCACCGGGCTACTGGACGGGTCATCACTGCCGGTCATATTCGCTAAGTCGTCTTATCAGACTGTTCTTCGTCTTTATAAATAGTAGGTAACCACGTAGTAACCGTCTCGCTACCGGAGCTCAACGCTTGTGTATTGCCGTCGACCAGCCGCGAAACCGTTGTTATATCTATTGCCGTTACGATTGGTATGTCGTCGATAGAATCACTACCGGAACCGACCCCAACCGGGCTGATTCGGTCGCGGATTCGTATGCGATCTACGTGACTGCCGAAATGTTGCAGGTTTGGCAGTATCAACACAGTATTTCCGCCCCCGGATGGGAGTTGGCAGTTCGTCGGAACGTTCGATCAGACTGACGAACCGAAACTCTCGGTGACGCAAGCGACATTTACTGCTCCGACCGAGGACGGCTACTGGGTGCATGCCAAGGAGTACGATTGTTTTGTCGGCTGCAACTGAGTTCCGTCGATCGGACTGTACCGCACCGACACCAGCGTAGCTACCGTACACCAAGTTCTGCTGTCCGCTGGTGCCGGTACGGTGTTATAACGATTGCCATCACGGCTTCGGTATCACTCCTCGGTGCAATCCCGTAGAGCGATCCAAAAATTCGAATGTGGAACGTAGCGCAGGAACGCGGCTACGTGTGGTAGGACGATTCACAACCCGCGTCGCAGAAGTGTTTGTACTCGACTTTCCCGTCTTTCGCGGTTGCGATGACACGATGAGTTGGGTAGTCGACGATTTTGTTACTACAGACGGCACAGTTCGGAGCGTCTTCTTCTGGGATCGTTGTATCGCTCATACATCAGTATGATAATATTTGTATTAAATAACACCAGTGCTGGAGTGCTATTCTACTGCACACCCGTCTGTAAAACAGTTTCATATGGGTAGGGTGCGCTGGGCCACAGGTAGAGGATTCTACGATCGTTTCGGCACCGACTCTGAACTGCTCAAAATACAGGGACAGCGTCTGGGACGAGGAGAATGCTAATTTCACCTGCCGAGATCCAATACCGCAAACCGCATTCGTAGACACGGTCACCCGGCTATCTGCTTACTCCGGCCGACCCATACCGGCGTACTCGATCCCGGTCAGCTTGGCGATGTCGCGTTTCCACGTCGTGAGGTCGCGCCGCTCGAAGTCGGTCAGTGTATCCTGGCCACAGGCGCGGGCCATCACCTCCATCAACTCGACGGTCGCATCGAAGAACCGTTCAAGATTGTCAGCGGCTTCTTCGACCATGAGCCGCGCCCGGAGGTCGTCTTTCTGGGTGGCAATCCCGACCGGGCAGTTGTTGGAGTCGCAGGCCCGCATTCCGAGACAGCCGATCGCCTGCATCGCGCTGTTGGTGACAGCGAC
>JAQCNK010000086.1 GCA_028275075.1 Haloarcula sp.
GAGTTGTTCGATGTTCGAGATGGCAAACATGAGACCGATCTCGCGGAACTCTCGATACCAAGCCTGCGCTCGCACGGCGTCGCCGAGCGAGCGCTTCACCGACGAATAGGACGTTTCTGCCATCCAGCGCTGTGTGTAGCCACGTTCCCGAATAAGTGCGTTGTTGCTGATGGCATTGATTGACGAGCCACGGTAGTGAATCAATGGCTCAACGCCGAGTGAATAGAGCTCGTACTCGGTGTGCCAGTCCTGAAAGCCGTTGTCAGCGGCGACGGTGTGCAGGTCGTCCGCGTTCCGCCGGACGAACCCGCCGCTGGCGGGCTCGCCCGCGTGCTCCCCCAACGCTTGTTTGGCTAGGCGTTTGAACATCTCAACGAAGTCGAGGAGATCGACTTCCACCGTATTCGGCCTCCTCGGCTTCATCCATACTGATTTTGACGGTCAATCTCAACGCCGTCTGTCTATTCAATACAGCACCCGATCCAAGTCTCAGAGTTTCCCGAGGGGAGTTTCAAATGAAAGAGTGGGGTGGTTGTGGACGGGCAGGTGTATGAGGTTCCTATCGAACTCAATGAGGTAACCATCGGATTGGTGATATTGCCATTGGTTAGCGTGCAAGATACAGACCGTGTATTCACCGGCAAACTCTCTCGCTTGTTTTGTGAGACTCCTCAAAACCGAGTCCGTTCACTATGCTGTTAGAGTTCTGTAACAGTGGCACCTCTTTTATGTTCTATCCGTTCAGAGTGGATATTAGGAGATGGCGGCGACAGCTATGGAAAACGCGAGAGAGGTGGTTCAGTCCCCGTCACGGACCGTTTTGACCAGTGTCGCCTTCTTCGGCGTGGTTCTTGCATGCACGCTCCCCGTCGCGAGAGGGGTGTTTGTGGTGGTTCCAATCTGGTTGTCATTTATCCAGTTCACCCTTGGAGTAGGGCTACTGGCACTCGCAAGCGTTGCTGATGGATATCGATCACTCCGGACGCTCTCGGTGGGAATTGTTACTGTCCAGACGCAGTTCCTCCTCACCCAGTTCAGCGTTGCCAACGAGGTGTTCGGATCGGGGTCGGCGTCCGACTCAGTTGGGGTCCTGATCGCAGAGGCCGTCCAGCTTGCACCAGCACTCGTGGCGCTTGCGGCGTTGGGTGCAACCGGATACGGCCGGAGCGACCTACTGTTACGACTCATACTCACGGATATAAGTACGTGAAGACATCTGGAACTTCGATGCGTTCGAGTGCAGAGAGCGCGGCATCACGAAGATCGTCAGGGGTGTCAAACAGACGGTTGCCAAGTTCTTGATCGAGTTGTCGCCAGCACTCCTCCGCGGGGTTCAGCTCCGGTGAACCCCGCGGAAGGTAACACAGTTCAATTTGCGTATCTTCGACGAATTCCTGGACTGTGTTGGCCGTGAAATACGACGCGTTGTCCAAGATAACGCAGATTTTCTCGCCGAATTCGGTCTGGAGAGCGTCTAGCAAGCGAATCGTCGTGTCGCTGTTGAAGTTCTCGGCACAGAGCAGAAAGAACGTCTCGCCGCTGTCGCTGACTGCACCGAGCAGCTTGATGCTGTCCCACGCGCCCGTCACCGGCAGTGACGGGCGCTCGCCCTTGGGAAACCACGCGTAGATCAGCGTCGAGAGAACCTGACGCGTCTGATCGATGGTCAGAATTGTGTATTCGTCGTCCAAGTTGTCGCGCTTTTTTTGAAGCCTTCTTGCCACGCTTTTTGGGCTCGCTCGTCAGATTTGTAGTACTCCGGCCGGGCTGTCTTCCAGGACAGCCCGGCCTCAGACATCAATCGCCGGACGTGGCGTTCACAATACTCAACGTCGAATTCCTCGGCGAGATAGTGACGTGCTAGTGGAACAGACCACGCGGGCGCGTCATATCCGACTTCCTCAGGTGGGTCGTGGAGTGCTTCAACGAACTGTTCGTGCTGTTCGTCGGAGAGTTCCGTTGGTCTGCCTTCACGTGGTTCGTCGTAGACAACAGCCTCGAACGGCTCGAACTGAGCCGTTCGAGGCGGTTGAACCACTTCGAAGCCCACCCTTCGGAGTAGCCGTAGAGTTCTGCTGCGTCTTCTTGCGTAACGTCGTCGGACTCTTTGTAGGTGATTGCAGCCATCACACGCTCTGACGCAGCAGCTTCTTCGATCTGTTCCAACACCTGACGGAGATGATCCGCTGAGACGTTCTCCAGCGTCATCGTATTGAGGTTAGATACGCGAACCTCATGAAATTTTAGCTTTCAGTATCAATAAGTATCCTTCCTAACAATGCTTTTGATTGGTTCATAGGAATATCATATTCGCAGTTCTGCTAATTCTACTTCTCCTATTTCTAGCACTGGTAGGTAGACTCAGTAAAGTCCTGTTAGAATAACGAACGGTAAGGGAGTCCCACTTGTCCGCTTCATTTGTCTCTATCTAATTGTGGCTTCCATCTTGCTACTTGTATGACAGACCGAGCCTCACAGATTGCACGTTTCTCCTCTTTTTTCATGCAATACTCCACCGCTCAGCCCCGATTCTCCCCTCGCTTCTCTCCCAAACACCGGGTCTGATTGCATGATAGTACTTAGAATCACGCAACAAAACAGAGACTCTCGGCACGTCTGGCTCCCCCTATCTACTTTGTTAACCGACTCGCGCGCGCAGTCGCTCAATACGGGCCTCGGTTGGCGGGTGGGTTCCGAGCACGCGGCGGCGGTAGAACCGGATCGCACCGTCGAGTACCTTCCGTTCTTTCCACGGCGGCGGCACGATACTGAACCCCCGTTGACCAACCCACCCGCAGGTCCTGTGTGGACTGCGTCGAGTACTCCCGGTCCAGCGTGGTGAGTGCACTCGCCATCGCCGCGTGGGATCCCACGAGTTTGCCGGCCGCATGGTCGGCGACAAACTCCCGGTACCGGGCGACCATCGGGACGGCGAGTGCACTCACCACGTACACCGGTGCCGAGACGATCAGGAGCGGGTCAACCGGTGGACCCGAAGGGTCGCGTTCGAGTCGCTTGAGCTCCTGTATCTTCGCCCGCGGCACGGCGAGGGCGGTCATCACCGCAGCGTCACGGTTCACCAGATGTGTCAGTTCGTGAGCCAGCACCGCGTCGAGTTCCTCGTCGTCGAGACTGTCGACGAGTCCGCGGGAGACCAGAATCACCGACTCTCTCGGACGGTAGCCGACACTCGCGGCCCGCGGGAGGTGTGACGCGCCAATCTTGACCTCGGGGACCGGACAGTCTGCCTGGCCCGCGAGGCGACGGACCCGACTCGTCACCTCGCGTTTTCGCTCCGGTGCTGAGAGAATCTCGTGTTCGGCCTCCAGGTCGGCCCGGACACTCCCGGCCGAGCGCAACTCCCCGACGACTACCCACCCGGTGACCCCGATGGTAATTACAGCACCGCTGGCGACTGCGGTCCACAGGACGGTGCCGAACCCGAGCGCGGTGAACACCAGGCCGTGGGCGAGGAGAATTGCGACCCCAACACCGGCAACCCCCCCGACCGTCACCGCCGCACCCCTGACCGTCGGCGGGTCGGATGGCGACCCGAGCACGGTCGTGTCCTCGGAGTCGCCGGACATCCTCAAGCATAGGAACTGGCGCACTCCGTCCCCGAGAACAACCAGCAGACCTCTCGTGGGTCCCCCGAACAGGTCAGACAGCTCCGCCTCTCGATAACGGAGGGCGACAAACCAGACAACACCGACGTAGACTGTGGCGAGACCGCTCATTAGAAGAATCCCGAAACCGATTTTCGCCGCGTACACGATCGAACAGAAAATAAAGACGGTGGCGAGTGCGAACTCGGCAGCGAGCAGCACCACCATCCCGGCGACCCCGAGCAACAGCGCAACCAGCATCCGCATCCAGAGACCGGCGTACAGCCATCGCTGTCCCATACCGTCTCTCCGGTTCGACAGTTGAACTCCGCCACGGACTGTTGCTGTTCGCGAGACACCGCCGACGGCATGGCTGGCACGCAAGAGCTAACCAACGGTGTTGGATGTTCGTGCGAAACCACGTACAAGAAGCTTCGGAAACTCGAAGACGCCGGCTCTGTTGACAGCCAGAAAGTCGCAAATGCTCGCGTGTGGCTCTCCGCCGAAAGGAGAGAGACTGAGCGATGAAAGAAAGCCAGTGGAGGATTGGGGGATCGGTCTATCGGTCCAGTTCGGGGAGATGGAAACCTTTGCCCTCTGGGACGGTCAGCATCGTCTGGGCGTCCGTCTTGACGACGTGCGACGGGGCGACATCAAGAACCTCGTGCGACCGCGGCCAGTGCAAAGGCGACCTCTTGTTCGGTGTGCCGGGCAATATCAAGTAACATTGTCGTGTCTGCCTCTGACAGCTACAGCTTCATGTAAGACTCTCCCTCCCAGCCCCGTTTCTCCCCCAGGCACCGGGTTCAAGTACATAATACTGTGAAGAACCACGCAATGAGAACAGAACAGAACAAAGACGGCTCCTGGAACGTCTGGCTCTCTCGGTCGGAGTACGAGGCCCTTCCCCGGATGGCGTCCACGTTCGAGCGTGAGATTGCAATCCGACTGATGGGTGACTGTGGTCTCCGCGTCCAAGAGGTCCTCGACGTTCAGCCAGCACATATCTCCAGAATGACTGACGGCGAGCACTTCGCCCTCGAAGTCGTCGGTGGGAAAGACACCACTGGCGAGTATCAACACGGCAAGCACAGGGGAACCTGGCTCTCCCGCGACGTCGAGGCCATCGTCAACCCTTACATCCAGCAACACGACATCGCCGATCACGACCCACTCGTCGACGCTTCCAAACGCACCGTCCAGTACTGGGTCGAATACCCAGCTGCTGCCGCCGCCGACGAAACCGGCGACGACCACTACCGACGCGTCTCTACCCACGACCTCCGGCGCTGCTAGGCCAACCACCTCCTCGTCGAAGAATCGGTCAGTCCCCGTATCGTCATGGCCCTCGGCGGCTGGAGTTCCTACAACGCAATCGAACCCTATCTCGCCGCTCCTACCGAGGACAACATCATCACCTCGATGAGTCGCGTTGACCTGTGACGGAATTTTGGAGGTTGTGTCCTGTTCGGGACCGGCCACGGGTCGGGTGGTGTCCGAGCGTGGCGTCGGCGAGCGTGAGCCGGAGCTGTCGATTCTGGGGCAGCGCGGTGATGGATAACGACTCGGGAACAGTCGACCTACTTCGACCTGACGAGACTCCGTCTGAAACTCGCGGGGACAGCCCGCTCAAGCGTGTTATAGAAAACTTCGCACGGTCTGTCTATCCAGCTCTTGTCAACACCTGCGTGCAAGATACAGAGCGCGTATCTCGCAACGGAAGTCACACCGCAGACCCGCATAGTCGGGGGAACTGATGAGAAGTAGTCACGATGGCACGAATAGCCGGAACGGATGAAAAAACCGAGCCAGAGCGCGTCGGGTGTTGTCCCTGACGAACGCCCACGTCCCGATTTTCGACTCGTCGAGATGCCACTGACCGCCCTCCCTGTAGGCGGTGTCCGCCTGCTCGTGGTAGTCCAGTGCCTCGCGGACACGTGACTCGGTCATGTCACAGGCATCAGCGAGTTCCGGGACTGTCTTCGGGCCGTGCTTCAGTTCCTCGGCGACGAGGTGGCCGACTTGCATCGACAGAAACACTTCACTGGAGTCGACGTCAGCCATCTCGTCGTCGCCGGACCGAAGGCCTTCTCGGAGGCTATGGAATACGTCCAGCACAAGCCAGCTACCGCCGCCAACTCCGACCGCGGCGACTGTCGCGTCTCCTTGCGCCCAATAGGCGACCCCACCGGCAGCTACGGCAACGAGACCGAGCACGAGTCGGAAATGGCGTTCATCCAGTCTAGGCAACAGACGCGCGAGTTCGGCGGATTCACCCACGAGCACGACAACTGTGACGACGATGGCCTGCGACCAAGTGAAACCGAACACGATACTGAACAGCGCGATCAGCCCCACGGCGTAGGCGGCATGGCGGACGGAACTGGTGCCCAGCAGGGAGTCAGTCAGGGACATTATTTGTCAGGAAAGGACCCGGTTCTTAAAACAGTCGGGGCACGGTCTCATCGTCGGGAATACCAATACTGGTGTGTCGTTGCTGAGTACATTCTCTAAGTCTTGTATATCAACTGTGTTATCTAGTATGTCCGTCATAATAAGCGTTTGTTGATATGCGCGATATCGGGTGGTTGTGAAGAGTTCTATGACACACTGCGCTCTGCTGTGTAGGTGGTGGTTCAACCCCACGAGGGTCCGTCTGAAACTTTCGGCCAGCCCTGGGGGACGATGCCGCCGTTGTGGCGCTGCGCGGGTAGCTGAAGAACGAGCACCTCGCCAGTCCGGGGTTCGGCGTAGCGGATCTTGAGCGTCCGACTGCCGTAGGTGGCCGCCGAGACAGCGAACAGCCGCGGGCCGTCGTGGCGATCACGGTCCTCGGCGTGGGGATGGTCGAGCCACGATTGCGGGATGGGCGCGAACTCGAAGCCGTCGAAGGCGATCGTCCAGCCCTCAGCCATCGCCATCACCCTGCGCGGCGAAGTCGGCCAGTCGTGTCTCGGCGGTCTCCTCGGGGTGTTCACGTCGCTCCTGTGCGCGGTCACAGTGCCGGAGCGCGTTCCGCGACCCGCTCTGGCCACCCTCTCGCGCCCAGGGGTAGAGGTGAAACCACCCATCGCGCGCCGTCATGCGACCACCCCCAGATAGACTGCCTGTCCGAGATTGAGCACGACAATCCCCACACCCAGCGCGACCGCGAGATGGAGCCCCATCATCCCGGCCCGGGTCATCTCGGACTCGCCGGCCGCAATCCGTCGATCCTCCCACCAGAGCAGCCCGACAACCCCGGCCCCGACCACCGCCATCGTTGCGACCAGCGGAGTTGTTGAGTCGGGGCCACCGGCGCGCGCCGGAGTCCTACGGCTGGTACCCTCTGCAATCTACCGGCAACATGGCCCGGAACGCTGGGAGAACGCCGCCGGGATTCGTGTTTTTGCGTCTAAATGTCCCGGAGCCCCGGGTTTCTGTCTTACCGGCTCAGAGTGCAGTGTAAAAGGTCTCGCGGCCTGAGAGCCGATTATAAAATGTCTTTTTACGTTGCTTCATCCTGAAAGCGGCCGAACGAATACAAACCATCCAGCCTTTATATACCCCTCGGGTGCACAGTAGAAGACGAGATAACGCATGAGTGCGACCAAGTCCCCGCAGGAAGACGAACAGTTCGATGCGCAGGAACGTGACGACCTCTCGAAGGAAGAGCGCCTCCGGGCGTATCTCGCACAGAAGGCCGCGGACGGTGAAGTATACTTCAAGAGCAAGTTCATCGCCGACGAGGTCGACCTCTCGCCAAAGGAGATTGGTGCACTGATGGTGAAACTAAAGGATTCGGCCACCGAGGTCGAAATCGAGAAGTGGTCGTACACGAGCGCGACGACCTGGCGCGTCGAACCGGCCTGAACCGCACGCAGAACACCGCCCCCTTTCCTCCGCATCCCCCGACCAGACAGCAACTGCTGCTCTCGAACCAAAGGGATACTTTTCTCGGACACAAAGGGATATGTGATGGGAGAACACGACAGCGCGAGTCCGTACGCGCCCCACAGACCGGCAGAGACGAGCGCGATGCTCGAGACTGTCGGTGTGGAGCGCGAGGCAGACCTGTTCGACATACCAGAGTCCGTTGCGTTCGACGGGACCCTCGATATCGAGTCCCGGAGCGAGCGAGCAGTCACACGCGAGTTCGAGTCGTTGCTGGACCACAACGACGACCTCGTCGAACTGCTCGGGCGGGGCCACTACGACCACTACGTTCCGTCACTGGTCGACCACCTCGCCGACCGCCAGGAGTTTCTCACCTCGTACACGCAGTACCAGCCCGAGATTGCACAGGGGTTCCTGCAGGCGCTGTTCGAGTACCAGTCGATGCTCGTCGAACTGACCGGCCTGCCGGTCGCGAACTGTTCGCTGTACGACGCCGCGACGGCGCTCGGTGAGGTGGCCACCCTCGCCACCCGTGTCCGCGAGACGTCCGGGTCGCACGTGCTCGTGCCCGAGCAGATACAGGCGGGCAAGCGTGGCGTACTCGAGAACTACGCAGACGGGGCCGAACTGACCGTCGAGAGCTACCCGATGGACGACGGCGCGGTCGATACCGACGCGCTCGACGCGGCCGCGGGCGAGGCGACTGTGCTGGTCTACGCCGAGAGCCCGACGGTCCGGGGTGTCGTCGAGGAGTCACTCTCCGAGGTGGCCGAGATCGCCGACAGCAACGACGCGCTGTTCTGTCTCGGCTCTGACCCGGTCGCGCTCGCCGTTCTGGAGGAACCGGCGACGGTCGGCGCGGACGTGGTCGTCGGCGACGCCGCCTCCCTCGGGATGGGTGCCGCAGGCGGCATGGGACTCGGTCTCTTTGCAACGAGAGACGAGTATCTGCGGCAGGTGCCCGGCCGACTCGTCGGTGCAGGCGAGGACGAGACCGGCCGACGGGCCTACACGCTCACACTCCAGACCCGCGAGCAACACATCCGGCGCGAGCGGGCGACGAGCAACATCTGCACGAACCAGGCCTGGGTGGCGCTCCGGGCGGCCATCCACGCCGCCTCGCTCGGTCCCGACGGTCTGGTCGACCTGGCGTCGGACTGCGTCTCCCGAACGTCGGAGGTCGCGGACCGACTCGATGCCGTTCCGGGTATCGAGGCGCCGGTACACGACCGCTACCACTTCCGGGAGTTCGTCGCCAAGAGCGATCGTCCGGCCGAGGCGGTTGCCGGGGACCTCACCGACCACGGGTTCGCCGTCCACGCGATTGACGAGCACCTCCTGCAGGTGTGTGTGACCGAGACAAACGCCGGCGCAGTCGACGAGTTTGTCGACACGCTGGAGGTGGTCGCATGAGCCAGAAGGAGAGAGTGGGTCGACCGGGCCGGCGCCAGAACGACGACGGCGGCACACCCGGCGGTGACGGTTACGACCAGGCCCGCTTCACCGACGGTGACCGCTACGAGCCGTTGCTGTCGGAGAAAAACAGCCGCGAGGTAGAGGTGGAGACCGAACTGCCCGGGGAGTTGACGCGGGACTCGCTGGAACTGCCGGCGCTGAGCGAACCCGAACTGGCGCGACACTACACACGGCTCTCGCAGATGAACTACGGCGTCGAGAGCGGGCCCTTTCCGCTGGGGTCGTGTACAATGAAGTACAACCCGCCGTTCACCGAGGATATCGCGGCGTTGCCGGACGCCGCTGTTCATCCCGGCCGCGACGAGGAGAAGATGCAGGGGACCGTCGGCGTGCTCGGCCGACTCTCCGACTACCTCGCGCGCATCGGCGGGATGGACGCGGTGACGCTCCAACCGCCGGCGGGCGCGGCCGGCGAGTACACGGGCGTGCTGGTCGCACAGGCCTACCACGAGCACAACGGCGAGGACCGCACCGAGGTGCTGATTCCGGACAGCGCCCACGGGACCAACTTCGCCAGCGCGGCGCTGGCGGGGTTCGACGTCGTCGAACTGCCAAGCGGCGAGGACGGACGGGTCGACATCGACGCGCTGGCGGAGGCGCTGTGCGACGACACGGCGCTGTTGATGCTCACCAACCCCAACACGCTCGGCCTGTTCGAGCGTGATATCGGCGAAATCTCGGAGATGGTCCACGAGGCGGGTGGCCTGCTGTACTACGACGGCGCGAACCTCAACGCTCTGCTGGGTCGGGCCCGACCCGGTGACATGGGCTTCGACATCATGCACTACAACGTCCACAAGACGTTCGCGACACCCCATGGCGGCGGGGGCCCGGGTGCCGGCCCGGTCGGTGTCGTCGAGGAACTCGCGCCGTTTCTCCCGACCCCGATGGTCCGGGAAACAAAGGGTGGGCCAACCGACCGGGGTGACACAACGGGCGAACTCTCCTACGAGCTGTACGAGCCAGAGCAGACAGTCGGGAAGGTCCACGGGTTCCTGGGCAACTGGCAGGTGCTCGTGAAAGCGGCCGCGTACATCGCCCGCCTCGGCGAGGATGGACTCGCCGACGCCAGCGCGAAGGCGGTGCTGAACGCGAACTATCTGGCCGAACAACTCGACTACGAGGTTCCGTTTGGCCCGTTCCACCACGAGTTCGTCGCCAGCGCAGACCAGGACGCCGCCGACGTGGCAAAGCGGATGCTCGATTACGGCGTCCACCCGCCGACGACAAAGTGGCCCGAGATTGTCGACGAGGCGCTGATGACAGAGCCAACAGAGACCGAGAACCGCCGGACCCTCGACCAGCTCGCCACGGCGTTCAATGCGGTGGCCCGCGAGGACGAGGAAACCGTCGAGGCCGCACCCAAACGCACCGCCGCTCGACGTATCGACCAGGTCGGAGCTGCACGGAACCCCCGCCTCTCCTGGCACTCGCTGGAGGAGTGAACTGCCTCGGGGTCA
>JAQCNK010000088.1 GCA_028275075.1 Haloarcula sp.
CCCCCTGTGAAGTCGTTCCCCAGCGCGACCGGCGATCCGGTCAGCGCAAACGTGAGCGCGAGCACTCCCAGTGCGACCGCCAGCACCACGAGCGGTATCGCGATGAGCTGCCGATTGGAGTACTGCGTGTAGTCGACTTCCGGGACCTCGAACGCGACCATAGCGGGTCGTGTGGCACGCCACCGAATAAGCCTTCTTACTCCGTGTTGGTCGTCGGAGAAAACTACAGTACCAATTGACGCTACTCACACACCGACCGCACTGCCGTTGTGTGGTCGGGTATCCATCGCCTTGCAATGGCTACTGTAGCGTTCAATCTGGCAGATACCGAACGCTGACGACGCTGCTGGCCGTGCGAATCTCAACGCGGTCGACGCCGAGCCGTCCTGCACGGGCGACCGTCGCCTCGTCGGCTGCGATCTCCTCGGCGGTCGCCGTTTCCTCGCCGTCGGGCACAGTCAACACGTGTAGCTCGCCTGTGCCTGCTCGCTCCCGAGTCGTCAACTCGCCGACCGGCTGGTCGGCGGCGAGCCCCGTAGCCTGTCGTGTCGGCTCCAAGTCGACGACCGCGACGGGAATCTCGTGTTCGGCGGCGAGGTCGGCCACCGCATAGGTCACCTCCATCGGTGGCTCCGCTTCGAGCGTGGCCTCGATAACAGTCCCCGCTTCGAGGCCGGGATTCTCCGACAGCGTCAGTACCTGTGAATCGACCACGTCCCGGACTGTCACCGACGACTCGTCGACGTGGGTAACGAGAAACGTGCCCTCTTTCTGGCTCATGGGTGAGCGGTACGACAGTGCGAGGTTTTGGGGTTTCGACTGGCGAGCCACTCCCAGTAGCACGGGAACCGTCTGACTACTCGTTCGGTCAAGTCGTGAGCTTATACTGGTGGCTGTAACAAACTGAACTGATTCGTCACCCCGGGGTGGCGAATATCGTTCCGAACTTACAGCCACCAGTATTACTTGAGCGCTCTGTGGACGACATACATCAGCCCGACAGCGAGCAGCGGCGGTCCCAGCCCGGCGAGCTGTGGCAGTCGGTACAGCGCCATCACCACGCCGCTGTGTGTCGGCTCTTGGAGTGTGGGTGGCACCGAGATAATCAGCCCCACGTACAACGAGGCGACGAAGCCGAGCGCCGAGAGAGCCAGCCCGCGGTCGTAGGCCGTCGACGAGGCGGTCCGGCGGTGCCGCCGCGCGACGAGGAGGACGGGCGCAAGCAGCGGCGCGACGACGAGTAAGCCGACAAAGAGGAAGAACGTTCGCGAGAAGGTGAACGTCCCGCCGCCGACGCCCGTGCTGTTGGCGAGGACGCCAATGAGGCCGAAGGTGAAGATGAGCGCGATGGCCACCGTCAGCAGGACGGCGACCACGACATATCCCTTAAACAGTAGCGATTCGCTGGTTCGGAGCGCGTACGGAAACGCCCCCGGAAGCCCGTTGTAGCTTCGCTCGTGCTCGACCTGGGCGTCTGTCATCAGTTACTATAGGGCCAGGTCGTGGTTAAGTGCCACGTTCACCGGTGGGCTCTGATACGGTCGGTTGTACCGGTTTCCCGGTGATTTGCCGAGTCGGATCCAGCAAATCCCGACAGTGGTTCACAACTGACCGTATGAGAACGGACGCCGCTGGTATAGCCAGTCTATTTACGGGCCCTCTAGGTTCCGAAAGCAATAACCCAGCCTCGTCCTAAGCCTGGCCAATGAGTCAGCAACTCCCGGACGTGCAGGCGTCGAGTCCGGACGTGACGGT
>JAQCNK010000096.1 GCA_028275075.1 Haloarcula sp.
GGGGTGGGGCGTCTCCTGGGAAGCCGAGAGCGACGACGCGAGCTTCGACGCCATCGCGGACGCCCTTGCGGCGGCCAACGAGCGGGCGGCGGCTATCGACGACGCGCTGACTGGAGCCGACGAGCCAGCAGACGCCGCGCCCGCTCGACAGTACGACGGCGGCGCGACGACGTGGGTGTGGTTCGGCCGCGAGAGCCGTTTCGCACTCGACGACCGACGCCGCGACGTAATGACGACGATGGCGGGCCACCACCGGGTGAAGGCCGGTTCAAACAGCGCCAGCGCCGCCGTCGACTACGTCGAGGCACTGTGCAGCGATCCCGGGAGCGATGGCGACATCGACTTCCCCTTTGCCGTCACTGCCAGGCAGTTCGGCCCGCAGGCCGGAGGGACGCTCACGCTCGGCCACGGGAAACCCGACGGTCGTCTCATCACGCTGGGCCGGGCCGACGTGCAGTCGGTCGAAGCTGACGGCACCGTCACCGTCGAGCGCGATATGTCCGCCGGTGGTGAGTACGACGGGCTCGGTGTCCCGAAAGAGGCCGGTGACGTAGCCGAGACAACGCTGAAGGAGGGTCGCTGGTGGTATCCGACGGTGTACCGCGACAGCGACGGGGAGAAGAAAGGGACATACGTTAACGTCTGTACAGCCGTCGAGATATTCCCGGACACTGCCCGCTACGTCGACCTCCACGTTGACGTGCTGAAACACGCCGACGGCACGGTCGAACGCGTCGACGACGACGAACTCGACGCTGCCGTCGAGACGGGAGATGTGCCCGAAGAACTGGCCGACCGCGCACGGAGCGTGGCCGCCGCGGTAGCGAGCGCGCTGTCGGAGGAAGCCTCAGACGGCTAGCTGTAATACTGTCGGCTGTAACATTACGGAAGAAATCGGCAACCCGGGGTGCCGATTATCTCCACGTACTTACAGCCGACAGTATAAACCATTGCTGGGATTTGGCAGACCAGAACCGGGAAACCGTTATACGGGGCGACAGAACGAGTGATAGAATTCGGCTCGCCAGAACCCGGCGAATATCTATCAGTGTCGACCCGTATACAACCGACCGCAGCGGTCGATAGCCCGCTACCGCGCGCGCCGTCGGCCAAGCCGCCACGCCGCTAGCCCGACGGCTGCAAGCGCTACGATAACGTCGAATCCGTCGCCGCTCACTTGGAGGACGCTGCCGTCTGACTGGGGTATTTGGGTGCGTCTGGGAGCGTCAACGGGCGGGTCACGGAAGGTGTAGACGCCGGGGGTGACGTCGTCGCCGGTGAGTGCGGTCGTGTTCGCCGCCACGAAGCAGCCAGCGCCCTGCTGGGCGGTCCAGAACGATGTCCGCGAGGCGTCGCGCCACCGGAATATCTCGCGTGGCTGGCTCGGCTCGCGCACGTCGTGGACCCTGACACCACCGTTGTACCACGCCGAGTACAGTCGGCCCCCAGTGAGTTCGAAGTTGTGTGCCGTCGTCAACACGCCACTTGGCGTCGGGTCGCTCGACGGCGGCGGGTCGATGACAGCCAGTGACTCAGGTGCCGTGGGGTCGCTGATATCGAACAGTTCGATACCGCTCGGACTGCCGGTGTCGTCGTCGCCGCGATCCCAGGACTCCGCGCCGACACCCAGTAGCTCGGCCGTTTCATCGACCGTGACGAAGTGATCGTTACCTGGCGGTTCGGTGGACTCGGTCGGTGAGTCGGCGACGGCCGCAAGCGTCTCGCGCTCGCGACCCCGAACCCGGGAGACGGGCGAAATGTCGGCCGGGTCCGAGACATCTACAATCCAGGTGCCGGCGTCCCAGTACGCCAGATAGGCGCGGTCGTTCTGGACCCGGACATCGTGGAGCGATCTGAGTGGGGCGCTGACCTCGGCCCACTGCTCGTCATCGTCGAGCAGTGACCAGGTGCCGACCGCCTCACGAGTCTCCGTATCGACGACTAGCAACGGATCGGCCTCGCGGCTGTTCGCGGTGAGATAGGCGTATCGACCGTCGAAATCGCAGTTGTGGATTCGGGTGTTGAGTTCGATTCCGACGGTCCGCTGTGGGTTCTCACGGTCGCTGACATCGAAAACGAGGATGCCGGAGGCACCCTCGGCTGGGTTGGCCGGGCCGGCCACGAGCAGGCGGTCCTCGCTGAGGGCGAGGTCCTGAACGATCTGCATCGGCCCGGTGGCGCTGTCAGAGAGCAGATCGGTCCGCGCAGCCAGTAGCCGCGGCTCCGCCGGTGAGACGATATCGACGACGGCTATCCCGTCGCCGGTCGCTACGTAGGCGGTGTGGCCGTCCGGGCCGGTAACGAGTTCGCGGGCGCCCGAGAGGGAGAGGCTACCCAACGGCTCGCCGCCGGTTGGAGTGGTCGCCGGCGTCGG
>JAQCNK010000101.1 GCA_028275075.1 Haloarcula sp.
CCCTCGGGCCGGGCTGGTGCCCACTCGCTGCTGGTCGCCGTCCCACTGTTGGCTCTGCTGTGGTGGCACCTCGAAAGCGATGCCGGACAGCGGGCCTGGGCCGGGTTCGCAGTCGGCTACCTCGTCCACCTCGTCACCGACGGCATCTACCCGTTGCTTGACGGCGAGTTCGCCGATCTCTCCTATCTGCTCTGGCCCGTGCTCTCGCTGCCGACCTACGAGGAATCGGCCGGTATCCTTGCGCACTTCCTCACAGCGGATATCACGCCGTTTCTCCTCGTCGAAGTCGTGTTGTTCCTCGCTGGGACGCTGCTGTGGGGCGTTGACGGCGTCCCCGGACTCCGGGCCGTCGGTCGGTGGTGCAAGCGTCGATCCGACGCCGTGACGACAGTGTTGTCGAGTCGGTAAGTGCCATAGCGGATGCGACAAGTGTTTTACTCGGTCGCTGACCATAGTAGTGTATGCAAGCTGTTGTACTCGCCGCTGGAGAGGGCACACGGCTGCGCCCGCTCACCGAGGACAAGCCGAAGGGGATGGTCGAGGTCGCCGGCAAACCGATCCTCACGCACTGTTTCGAGCAGCTCATCGAACTCGGCGCGGATGAACTACTGGTGGTGGTTGGCTACAAGAAACAGGCGATCATCAACCACTACGAGGACGAGTTCGAAGGTGTCCCGATTACCTACACCCACCAGCGCGAGCAACTGGGGCTGGCCCACGCCCTGTTGACCGTTGAACAAGATGTCGACGATGAGTTCATGCTGATGTTGGGAGACAACATCTTCCAAGCCAACCTCCAGGATGTCGTCGACCGACAGCAGGAGGACCGGGCCGATGCCGCGTTCCTCGTTGAGGAAGTCCCGTGGGACGAAGCGTCCAGGTATGGCGTTTGTGACACGAACAAGTACGGCGAGATAACCGAGGTCATCGAGAAGCCAGAGGATCCGCCGTCGAACCTGGTAATGACCGGCTTCTACACCTTCACGCCAGCCATCTTCTACGCCTGCCACTTAGTCCAGCCCTCGAACCGCAACGAGTACGAGATCAGCGACGCCATTGATCTGCTACTTCACTCCGGACGGACCATCGACGCCATCCGCATGGACGGCTGGCGAAACGATATCGGCTACCCCGAGGACCGCGACGAGGCCGAAGAACGGTTGCAAGGGGAGGTTGATTCAGAGCGGGCGGTCGATGCCAGCAACTCTGGCGAGGACTGATAGCGATACCAGTCTGGACCGACAGCGGGTTCGACAACCTTCTCGCATAATCGGGCGGATTTCATACGGGCCAGCCTTTCTGTAGTAGCCATTAAAACGCAATGCACACCCGACTGCACTGCTGTCGTTTGGTCAGTATGTAAATAGTCGCACCATAGGAAGAATCAGTTGCTGAGACAGTACAATGTATACTCTCGGTCAGTGACATGACTGATACTGTTGGCTGAAAGTACGTGGAGATAATCGGCACCCCGGAGTGCCGATTTTTTCCGTGATGTTACAGCTGATAGTATAAGCGTGTAACTATACGGGTCGGCAGAACGATTGATAGAATTCGCCTCCGCCAGACCCCGGCAAATATCTATCAGGGCGTCTGTCGACCCGTATAAACACCGATAGGTGTGAGCAGTTAACAGATGGAGACGAATACTAAACCCGACGTTTTTAACACTGGCAATCGCCCCTCCAATAATGAACATCCTCGTCACCGGCGGCGCGGGCTTCATCGGCGGCCATCTCGCCGAGAAGTTTGCCCGCGACGGCCACGCCGTGGTGGTGCTCGACAACCTCGACCCGTTCTACGACCTCGATATCAAGGAGTATAACATTGAACGCGGCCGCGAAGCCGCTACCGAAGGCGGCGGCAGTTACGAACTCGTAGAAGGCGATGTCCGCGACCAGGAGTTGGTTGGAGAGCTCGTGGGCAATGCCGATTACGTCTACCACCAGGCGGCCCAGGCGGGTGTCCGTCCGAGTGTGGATAACCCACGGAAGTACGACGAAGTCAACGTTGACGGGACGCTGAATCTGCTCGACGCCTGCCGTGAGACGGGTATCGAGAGGTTTGTGATGGCTTCCTCATCGTCAGTGTACGGGAAACCACGCTACCTGCCGTACGACGAAGAACATCCGACGACACCGGTGAGCCCCTACGGGGCATCGAAATTGTCCGCCGAGCGCTACGCCTGCTCGTACGGTGAGGTGTATGACTTCCCGGTCGTGGCGTTGCGGTACTTCACCGTCTACGGCCCGCGGATGCGGCCGAACATGGCCATCTCCAACTTCGTCTCGCGGTGTCTGAACGGGGAGCCGCCTGTTATCTACGGGGACGGAACGCAAACGCGGGACTTCACCTTTATTGATGATGTGGTAGCAGCAAACGTGACGCTATTGGAGGAAGATGCGGCAGACGGGCAGGCGATCAATATTGGCTCAACTGATAATATAGCGATCAAGACGCTGGCCGAAGAGATCAGAGACCAACTGGCGCCGGAACTGGCGCTTGAGTACGCACAGCGCCACGACGCGGATTCGGAGCACACACACGCAGATACCGAACTGGCCGGGGAGCTGTTCGACTACGAGGCCTCGCATACGATTCGGGAGGGCGTCAGCAAGTTCATCGAGTGGTACGAGGCAAATAGGGGGTGGTACGAACCGCTAGTGCGACGGTCGTAACTGTGAGTGTGTGGATGTCACAAAATCTGTCCAAGATCCGCGGAGCCGACCTCGCTTACTCCACGGTCACGCTTTTGGCTAGGTTGCGGGGCTTGTCGATATTCCGACCGAGTTTGGCCGCAGTGTGATAGGACAGCAACTGTAGATGTGCGTTCGCCAGCACTGCCGCAGCCCGGGGGTGTGTCTCCGGTATCTCCAGGACGTGGTCAGCGTACCGATGCACATCGGTTTGCCCATCGGTAATCGCCACCACCGGTGCGTCGCGTGCCTCGACCTCCTTGACGTTCCCCACAGTCTTGCGGGCTTTCTCGTCGTCACCGATCACGACAGCGAACACCGGTGTCTCCGAAGTGACCAACGCAAGCGGACCGTGTTTGAGCTCGCCAGCGGCGAACCCCTCAGCGTGTTTGTAGGTTATCTCTTTCATTTTCAGGGCACCCTCCAGGGCAACCGGGAACTGCAACCCGCGACCGATGAAGAAGTACGCCCCAGCGTCGGCGTACAACTCCGCGACCGCCTCGGCGCGGGACTCATCCAAGATGCGCTGGAGGTCGCCGGGCAGTTCCCGCAGTGCGTTGATACTCTCGCGGGCGTCGTTGGAGCTAGTCATCCCAAGAGTGAGCAGATTCAGCGCGGCCAACTGCGAGGAGAAGGTCTTGCTCGCTGCGACGCCGATCTCGGGACCGGCCCGAATGTAGAACGCATGGTCACACTCCCGAGCGGCCGTTGAGCCGACCGTGTTGGTGACCACGAGCGTGCGGGCGCCGCGGTTCTGGGCCGCACGGAGCGCCGAGAGGGTGTCGGCGGTCTCTCCGCTCTGGGTAACGCCGACGACCAAAGCGTCGCCGATGGGCGGGACCGAAGTGGCGAACTCGCTTGCAAGAAACGCCTGGGCCGGGATGCCAGCTTCCCGGAACAGGTGGGCGCCATAGAGCGCAGCGTGATAGGAGGTACCACAGGCCACGAACTGGACGCCTGTCGGCGAGAGATCGCCCAAATCGTCGAGCGCAACCGTGCCGGCCATTTCGTCGACGCGCTCCCGCAGACACTGCCGTAGCGCGCGCGGTTGCTCGTGGATTTCTTTTATCATATAGTGGTCGTACCCGCTTTTGCCGGTCTCTTCGGGGTCCCATTCGACGGTATCGACCGCTTTCTCGACGCGGACACCGTCCGAGTCGGTGACCGCCCACCCGTTCGCGTCGAGGCGAGCGAACTCGCCGTCGGCGAGATACACCACCTGGTCGGTGAAATCGCGGAAGGCGGGGACGTCACTGGCGAGGTAGGTCGCGTCGTCGTCGAGCCCCAGCACGAGCGGTGAGTCGTAGCGTGCGGCGAAGATGGCGTCGGTGCCGGCGACGACGGCCGCGATGGCGTAGCTACCTTCCAACCGGTCGATGGCACGGCGGACGGCGTCTTCGGGCTCGGCGCCCGCAGCCAGCGCGTCCTCGACGAGGTGCGGGACGACCTCGGTGTCCGTATCGGAGGTGAAGGTGTGGCCGGCAGCGACCAGCTCGTCACGCAAGCTCTGGTAGTTCTCGATGATGCCGTTGTGGACCACGGCCACGTCGCCCTGGCAGTCCTGGTGCGGGTGGGCATTACCGTCGGTCGGCGGTCCGTGGGTGCTCCAGCGGGTGTGACCGATCCCGACTGAGCCAGACAGCGAGGTCTTCGAGAGGGCGTCCCGGAGGTCATCTATCTTCCCGGAGGTCTTGCACAGCGACAGCGAATCGCCGGACATCGCGATACCCGCCGAGTCGTACCCCCGGTACTCCAGCTTCGAGAGGCCATGCACCAGCGTATCCAGCGTCTCGTCGGCACGACCGACACAGCCGATGATACCACACATCAGCGGGTCACCTCCACGCCTTCTTCGACGTTGCCACGCACGGTCACGCCTACGTCGAGGCGGGCATTGGGACCGACCAGCGAGCCAGGAGTGAAGCTTACGTTCCCCCGGACCCGTGCCCGGTCGGCGATAACGGCCCCGAGACGCTGCTCCTCGAAGACCCTCGTACCGACCTGTACGTCAGCCGGCCCGGCCGGCACGACCGTATTCGCACCCAGGTGGACATCCTGTCCGGTGACGGTGTCGATCAGTGTCGAGCCGGGGTCGATGCGCGTATCCGCGTCGATGACACTGTCCTGGACGACGGCGTTCGAACCGACGGTGACGTTACTTCCCAGCGCCGTGCTCGGGCCGATGACGGCGCCGGGGCCGACCTCACAGTCCTGACCGACAACGACCGGTGCCTGCAGTACCGCCTCCGGGTTGACCCGCGCCGAATCGGCTATCCAGACGCCGTCGCTGCGAGCCGCTTCCACGACCCGTCCCCGGGCAAGCACCTCGCGAGCGACGGTCAGCAGGTCCCACGGATAGGTGGCGTCGACCCACATCCCATCGACCTCAATGCCGCGGACGCGCTTGCGGTCGATGAGACGCGCCAGCGTGTCGGTCAGCGCGAGTTCCCCCTCCTGTCGCGGCGTCGAATCGACCGCGGTGAAGATGTCTTCGGAGAACGCGTAGACGCCGCCGTTGATGAGCCGATAGTCGTCGTCGCGGGGTTTTTCCACGAGCGTCTCGATCTCGTCGCCGTGCATCTCGACGGCCCCGTAGCGACTCGTCTCCTGGCGTTCGACGACTGCCAGCGACGGATCGCCCGTCTCCGCGAAGCTGTTCGCGACGGCTGTCACCGTGCCGGCGTCGGTGAGTCGGTCGCCGTTGAGCACGAGCATCGAGTCGTCGACAGCCTGGCGGGCTTGCAAGAGCGCGTGCCCGCTGCCAAGTTGCTTGCTCTGTGTAACGTAGGTGACCGGCACATCGCGATAGGTCGGACCAAAATGGTTCTGGACGCGATCGCGTTTGTAACCGACGACCACGACGATTTCCTCGACATCCGCCTCAATCAGCGCGTCAAAGACGTGTTCGAGAATTGGGCGGTTCCCCGCTGGCAACATCGGCTTCGGCCGGTTGCGCGTCAGGGGCCGCAGTCGGGTCCCTTCGCCAGCGGCGAGAACCACCGCAGTGTCGATGTTCATATGTCTACCACTGCGAGCAGGGATTTGAATATGGCGGGGCTACTGGCGCAATATTTGCATCTGACTCGAAACGCGCTACTGCTCGCCCATCCGATCCCCAGCGACCCGCCGCCCCTTCGTCGTCAGCGACACCTCGGTCCGCTCACGCAGCACACTGATAACGTCGAGTTCGATGAGGCGGTCGAATATCGCTTCGGTCTTCTCGACATCGATGCCGACGAAATTCGGGATATCAAACGGTGAGACGCCAGAATGTAGCGCCATGATAACTTGCTTTTCAGTCGATGAGAGGTCCAAGTCGGCGCGGTTCTGCTCGGCGCTCTCTTCAAGCATCGTCCTGAGGACGGTCGCGTGGAACTCCTCGCCGGCGAGGTGGGTCTCGACACTGATGTCGTCCTCGCTGTGTTCGACCTGGATAACTGTCCGCTCCTCCCCGGAAACCTGCTTGTCTTCGACGGTCAGATCACCGATGTCGGTCCGTTCGATGTCGACGGCCTGGCCGTCGGCCATGGCGAGTCGGACCGACTCGTCGGATATCTTCAACCGGCCCTTCGTCCACTCGTTGCTCTTGACAACGCCGCCTTTGACGGCTGGGTGTTGGACGAGGATGACCGCGCCGTCGAGACTCGCTCGGTAGAAATCCGTCTCGAAAGCCGCGTGATCCGACGCCGAAACCAAGAGAACGTCATCACCGACGTGGAGCGTGACGTACTCGGAGACGCCGGCGCTCTGTTGGTTCACGTCGAACCGGTCGGCGATGCGGTCGATGTCGGTCAGTGCGACCTGTCGCTTACCGTCGGCGATGAGCGCGATGCGCTCGGTCGTGAGAATAATGCGACAGCTCTGCCACTCGGCGTCGGAGATCTGATGACCCTCCGAAACCGCCTGCAGGAACTGTCCCTGCATATCGGCAATTTTTTTCTCTGTGTCGCTCATACGCCGCTCTCGTCGCGTTATTATTGAGGCGGTCGCAAATAGGTTCCGCCACGAGTGTCGATACTGAGAACAGGGCCAACCGTGTCTACAGAGGAAACAAGGCGAGTGCCTCGGGGCTTGACCCCGAGGGTGAAGCCGACACTTAGACGTGTTCTGTTCGTTCAATATACCGCTCAATCGTCTCCGTTGAAACGGTTCCTGCCGTTCCGATGTAGTACGACTGCTCCCAGAACCCACCGCCCCACAGATACTCCTCCAAGTACGCTTCGTGCTGTTCCACATCTTTCGCGCAGTGATGCTCTTGACCATCCGTGCAATCCCGCTCGGTGCGTGCTTCGGGTGGGCTGACAGGAACAGGTGTACGTGGTCGGGTGAGATGTGGAGAGAAAGTATCTCGTAGTCGTACTCGTCGCACACGTCGTGGAAACTTGTTTCCAGCGAGTCCTCGATTGGTTCGAGAATCGCGTGACGGGATTTCGGACACCACACGAAGTGGTAGTTGACGTTGTACACCGTGTGGTTTGACTGCTTCTCGCCCATACAGACAGTACGTGAACAAGAGTTAAGTATTTCAGTATCTAAGTAAGAATGTGGGATGACAAAACGACTGTCCGTGGACTTCGAGGACGATGTGTACAAGGAGTTCTCGAAGAAGTGTATCGAGGTTGACGAAACCAAGTCCGACGTAGTACGTGGACTCGTCAACGACTGGCTTAACGAATCCGAAGAATGACCGACGCACAGGCCCTCGTCAAGACGCTGGACTTCCAACTCGACATCCAGAGTGACAACGAGAGCCTGTTATACGACGCCACACTCGAAGCCCGCTCGGTGTACAACGAAACCATCCGCCTCACCAAAGAAGGCGTGGACTGGGACGTGATTCCCGACCGAGTTGCCGATGACGCCAACCTCGTGAAGAACACGACACAGCGCGTCGTCGCCAAGGCTCTCGGCGCGATGGAGAACTACTACGAGTACGACGACTTCGGACTCCCGAGTCACACCAAAGACGGCGCGTACCCGCTCCGAGCGAACTTCACGGAGGGGTACAACCTGTCGCTCACCGACGACGGTGACGTGGCGTTCCGAATCAGCGCGAAGCCGTACAAGCACGTCAAGGGTGTCCTCAAAGGGAGTGACGCTCACCTCGACATTCTCAAGACCGCGCTCGAAAACGACGAGTGGAAGATTGGGACGGCGGAAGCCCTGTTCCACAACGACAACCCCGAGTTGCACGTCAACGTCACCCACACCGAACAGACCGTTCGAGACAAGCACGACTCGCGGACGGTCGTCGGTGTGGACGTGAACGAAGACAACGTGACTCTCACCGCTCTCACCGAGGATGGCGTCGAGGACTCGTTGGTCATCGACTTCCCCGAAATCAAATTCGAGCGTCACCGCTACTTCACGATGCGGAAGCGAGTCCAGAACGCGGGGAAAGAGAGCATCCACGACACACTCGAAGGGCGTGAGGAACGGTTCGTCCGTGACCGACTCCACAAGGTGTCTCGGCATATTGTGGAGTGGAGTCGTCAGTTCGAGACGCCGTGCATCGTCTTTGAAGACCTCAAAGAGATGCGCGACAGTATCGACTACGGCACGCGGATGAACCGACGCTTGCACCACCTCCCCTTCCACGCCCTCCAATTCTATACATCGTACAAGGCGTCGTTCGAGGGCATCCCGACTGCGTGGATTGACCCTGCGTACACGAGCCAGCGGTGTCCGATGTGCGGGCATACGGAGCGTGCGAACCGCAACAAGAAACGGTTCAAGTGCAAGTCCTGTGGGCATCAAGACCACAGCGACCGTGGTGCAAGCGTCAATATCGCTGTGAAAGGCGTGAAGAAACTCGATTGGAATGTGCCTGCTCTCAACAGCCTTCCCGTTGTTCGGAAGGTGCGACGGCAGGCATCGGGGGTCGTGGACGCCCCGACCGTGACCCACCCGACCGCCCGAGGCTATCAGGCCGATGGTCGGATGGGAGTGTCCGACTAACCCACGGGAAGCCTCGGGGCTTGACCCCGAGGCAGTTCACCCGGCACCTGATGGCGGGCACCGGTGTCGTGTTCCGGGCACCGCGATACGGTTCTGTGCACCCCGAAGAGTTTTCCCGGGATGACTGACCCCGCTGTTTATCACAGACCGTCGAGTTGTCTATCATAGACCATGTCAGATGATGAGGTCCAACTCGAAGCACGACTCGAAGGACAGGATGTCTTCGAGCCACCGGAGTCGTTCGTCAAGCAGGCCAACGTCGCAGACCCCGCCATCTACGATGAGTTCGAGGCGAAAGGACCGGACGCCTGGGAACTGGCGGCCGAACTGCTTGACTGGGAAGACGACTGGGATGCGGTCCTAGACGACAGCGACGCCCCGTTCTACAAATGGTTCACAGGCGGGACACTGAACGCGTCGGCGAACTGTCTCGACCGCCATCTGGAGGACCGAGGCGAGACGGCGGCCATCGAGTGGGTCGGTGAACTCGGAGCGACGCGCACCTACAGCTACGCACAGCTCCACCGCGAAGTAAACGAGTTCGCCGCCGCCCTGCGTGATCTGGGCGTCGAGGAAGACGACGTGGTCACGATGTATATGCCGATGATTCCGGAGCTACCCGTCGCCATGCTGGCGTGTGCCCGACTCGGCGCGCCACATTCAGTCGTCTTCGCGGGTTTCTCCGCGGACGCGCTGGCGACCCGGATGGAGTCGGCTGACTCGGAGTTCCTCGTGACGTGTGACGGCTACTATCGCCGCGGTGACCCACTACATCATAAAGCGAAGGCCGACGAGGGTCTCGACGACGTCGGTCACGATGTCGAGACGATTGTTGTCGACCGGTTAGACGACGACTACGACCACCCGATGAGCGACGACGAACACGACTACGACGAACTCGTCGCCGAACACGAAGGCGTAGAGGTCGAACCTGTCGACCGGGACGCCGAGGATATGCTGTTTCTCATGTACACATCGGGGACGACCGGCCAGCCCAAAGGTGTGAAACACACGACTGGCGGGTATCTCTCCTATGCCGCCTGGACAAGCCACGCGGTGCTGGACGTCAAGCCCGAGGACACCTACTGGTGTTCGGCCGACATCGGCTGGATCACCGGCCACTCCTACATCGTCTATGGCCCGCTCGCGCTGGGGACGACGACGGTGATGTACGAGGGGACGCCGGACTACCCAGAGAAAGACCGCCTCTGGGATATCGTCGAAGAGTACGAGGTCACCCAGCTCTACACCGCGCCAACAGCCATCAGAGCGTTCATGAAGTGGGGCAAAGAGTTCCCCGAGAGCCACGACCTCTCCAGCCTCCGCCTGCTGGGCACCGTCGGCGAGCCAATCAACCCCCGTGCGTGGAAGTGGTACTACAAACACATCGGCAACAAAGAGTGCCCGGTGGTCGACACCTGGTGGCAGACCGAGACCGGCGGGATGATGCTGACGACGCTGCCGGCAATCGGCGAAATGAAGCCCGGCTCGGCCGGCCCGCCGCTGCCGGGTATCAGCGCCGACGTGGTCGACGTGAGCGGCGACCCGGTCGAGGCCGGCGAAGCGGGCTACCTCGTCGTCAACCAGCCGTGGCCAGGGATGCTCCGGACCCTGTACAACAACGACGAGCGCTTCATCGATGAGTACTGGCGGGAGTACTCCAACCCCGACCGTGATGAGTGGGTGTACTTCCCCGAGGACGGGGCCAAGATTGACGAGGACGGCTACATCACGGTGCTGGGCCGAGTCGATGACGTGCTCAACGTCTCGGGTCATCGCCTTGGCACAATGGAGATAGAGAGCGCTATCGTCGGCGTCGAGGGCGTCGCCGAGGCGGCCGTCGTCGGCGGGAAACACGAGATCAAGGGCGAAGCGGTCTACGCCTACGTCATCACCGAGGACGGCACCGAAGAGACTGACGACCTCAAAGAGCGGATCACCGAGGGAGTGGAAACTGCCATCGGTCCAATTGCGCGGCCAGAG
>JAQCNK010000105.1 GCA_028275075.1 Haloarcula sp.
AAGTTAGTGGAATCTAGCGAGGATATCCGCCGACCGGAACTGCCACTGGAGCAAGGGTCACAACTCCTGCTATCGTTGTCGTCTACCCAGTCGGCGATGAACCATCTCCCGGCCGATGCCGCTCAGAATCTCATCGTCGTCTCCTCGAAGCCCTCGGAAGAGGTCGCTGACGGCTTGGCCGAAACCGGTGTTAACCTGAACACCGTTGCACACGTTCCGATCTCGGGCAGCGAGATGACGTACGACGGCCAGATGTACACGTGTGAGGCGCTCGTGCCTGACGATCTGACCGGGTTGAGCATGCGCCTCTCTCGGGCGTTCGAAGCACTCGAATCGGACGGTTACCTCCTCGTCGAGAATCTCAACGTCTTTCTTATGTATGCATCAGAATCTCGCGTCGTTCGGTTCGTCAACCACATGACTGGGATGGCCGGTGGGCATGATATCACCGGTATTTACACGTTGCTGGGAGATACGGTGTCCGAGGAGACGTATGAACAATTCCGGTTGAGCGTTGACACCGAATTAGACGGTCTGTAATCGATAGTATACGGGTCGACAGAAGCCCTGATAGATATCCGCCGGGGTCTGACGGAGGCGAATTCTATCAATCGTTCTGTCGACCCGTATAGCCGTTGAGAGTCAATGTACACCCGACTGCAGGAGGGTGGTGCGGTCGGTGTGTGAACAGTTTCACTTGGTACTGTGGCCCGTCTGGTCGGCGTCTAGTTCTATCACGCGACGCCGCAGACTGACGTTCATCTGTTCGAAGCCACGCCGAATTCGCCGCTCGAATCGGTCCAATACTGGGGCCACCATCGCTCCGCTGAACTGCTCAGTCTGGACAAACTGGGTGCTCCCGTCGTCGAGGCGCTTGAGTAAAAACGCGTGCTCAGCCCGGATACCGAACAGCCGCGAGCGCCACCGCAACGCCTGTTCTGGCTCGACGGCGGTGATTTCCGGCGAGAGTGGCACAGTCGGGAGACCCGGAGTCGAGAGCCACACAGTGACAGTCTCGCCGACGGCCAACTCCCCGCGCACCGAAAGGAGCGTGTTCCACTGGGAGTACGCGTCAGTGTCCGTCAAAACCGACCAGACGGCCGCCGGAGCGGCCGGGATGTTGATAGACACGCTTACCTCGGTCATCGTCCCCTGTACGGACTCTGGCATGAAAAGGGCTGGCTAGCCGCTCAAACTGGTTACTGTAGCGATTTACCGGTATCCGTCGACCCTGGTCGGCGCTATCTGTACATAACCGACAATACGCACTATCAGTTATTGCACCCGCGAAGACGCACGTTACCCTCCAATGAACATTTAATACCCGCCCGGTACTGTGCAAGAGTATGGATACTGAGACGATTCCTCAGGAGATTACGACACTCGTGGGGCGGGAAGTGTACTCGAAGAACGGGGCCTTTGTCGGTGAGGTAGAAGACATACAGCTCAACCTGGACCGACAGTCAGTCACCGGGCTGGCGCT
The DNA here is from genome assembly GCA_028275075.1 of Haloarcula sp. Classification (GTDB taxonomy): domain Archaea; phylum Halobacteriota; class Halobacteria; order Halobacteriales; family Haloarculaceae; genus Haloarcula. The sequence continues at coordinate 1,484 of JAQCNK010000105.1, forward strand.
ACACCGGCTCAACAACGAACTTTTCGACGCCGAAGTGCAGAGCGCTCGCGGGGTTATTCTCCCGTATCGGTGGGTCCAGGCGGTCGGTGACGTGGTCATCGTAAACGGTATCGTCGAACGGCTCGGCCAGCCCGAAGAGGAGACGGAAGAAGACGAACTACCGGCCTAGTTCCCGTTCGAGCCTTCACCGCTGTCGACGCCCATTGCCTCGAACAGCTTTCGTTTCACGGCTTCTTCTGTCAGCTCCAGCAACGTGTCACGGTTATCGTCAGAGGTGTCTAACCCGGTGAAAATACCCAGCGGTATCTCGACGCTCGCGTCCGTCGAGTGGCCCGCGGTCTCACCCATCCCCCCGAAAGCGTCCGCCAGCACTTTCCCGATGTTCATGCGGATATCTTTCGAGCGGGCGGCGAGATAGATTGTGTCGTCGGCGATGGCGAACACGGCAGTAGTTGTGATACCCTCGAGATTGAGGAGATGCTGTGCGGCCTGGGAGAGGGCATCTCGGTCGCGGATGAACCCTGCGTTCGAGACGAGATGGCTTCCCTGGACCTCTCGGTTCCGGATAGCTTCAGCGAGTACGTCAAGCGTCTCGGGGCTCATCGACGGGGATTCGACCTGCTCCAGCGTGTCGTGGTCAGCGAAGGGGTAGAGATAGGCCGCTGCAGTCAGGTCGGCCGGTGTCGTGTCGCGCTTGAAGTCCAGTGTCTCAGCACGAATGCCATAGAGAAGTGCGGTGGCAACGGTCTGATCCAGTGTGAGGTCCAGTTCCTGGATATACTTCGTGAGGATTGTCGACGTGGCTGAGACGTTGGGTCGGATATCAGAGAAGGCGGCGTCGTACTCCTCATCGTGCTCGTAGTGATCGATGATGATATCTATCTCGTCGACACTCAACTCACCGCCCTTGGCAACGTCGACCAGGGCAAACGTATCAAACGTCGACAGATCAGCGTCTTCACGGGCGGAGAGGTCGATACCGAGCAAGTTCACGAACGCCCGGTTTTCTTGGTGACCAATCTCGCCCTCGTAAATGATCTCTGCGTCCACATCACGGCTCTCTGCGATAGCACGCAACGCCGCTGCGGAGGCGATGGAATCTGGATCCGGAGAGCGGTGGATCAGAATCGCCATCCGGTCCTCCGTGGCGTCGATTACGTCACTGAGCTGTGAGGCCTTATATTCCAGCTCGCCAGTCTCCAAGGCACGCAACGCTGAGTCGGCGATCACCGCGGAGGGGTTGATCACGACATCGGCGCCGAGTTCGGTCAGCTCATCCGCCGAGACCGGGTTGTCCGCGCGGGCAACGATGAACTGGTCGTCGTCGGCTGCCCGGATGTTACGCACTGCCTCGGCGTTGGCTGTCACATCCGGCGACATGATGAGGATGACATCGCGTTCGTGGACCGTCTCACTGACGTGCTCGTCAGCGATATCGGCCTGTTGGGCGTTGAGGTCCTGGTCGCGTAGCGCCTCGACCCGTCCCTCGTCGGCGTCCATGATGAGTACGTCCTTCCCTTCATCGACGAGTTCCTCCGCCACGGCGTGACCTACGCTCCCACACCCAAGGATGGCGTAGGTCGACATCGACGCCATCGTAATGCCACTGGCAGCACTCATTGAACGGTATTGCGGTCGGCACGCACTTATATCACACCGTCTCAGGCGTGCTTTTGAACGTTTGTCACGGTATCCTTTTGCCGCCACTCTTTGACGGGTATGCTATGACTGACGAGGTGAACCCGTTTGAGAGTCTGCAAGAGCAGATCGACGACGCCGCCGTATACCTCGAATACCCGACAGACGTTCTGGATCGGCTGAAACACCCCGAGCGGGTGCTGGAGACGAATCTCTCCGTGGAAATGGACGACGGCTCTATCGAGGTGTTCAAAGCATTTCGCTCACAGTTCAACGGTGCCAGGGGTCCTTATAAGGGGGGTATCCGCTATCACCCACAGATCTCTCGCGACGAGGTGAAGGCCCTCTCGGGCTGGATGGTGTACAAATGCGCCGCCGTCGGCATCCCCTACGGCGGCGGCAAGGGCGGCATCCGTATCGACCCGCGACGGTACTCGGCGAGCGAGATAGAGCGCATCACTCGGTCATTCGCCACGGAGTTGCGGCCGTTCATCGGCCAAGACAAGGATATCCCCGCACCTGATGTCAACACCGGACAGCGGGAGATGAACTGGATAAAAGACACCTACGAAACGCTTGAGAACACCACGGAGCCAGGCGTCATCACGGGGAAGGCACCCGAGTCCGGGGGCAGCGCGGGCCGCGTAGAGGCGACGGGCCGATCAGTGATGCTCACAGCCCGCGAGGCATTCGACTATCTGGAGAAAGATGTCGAAAACGCCACCGTTGCGGTTCAGGGCTACGGTAACGCCGGCTCCGTCGCCGCGAAACTCATCGAGGATCTCGGCGCGAAGATCGTCGCTGCTTCCGATTCCTCTGGCGCAGTCTACAACCCCGACGGCTTCGACGCCCGCGCCGCCAAGGACCACAAGCGCGAGACTGGCTCGCTGTCTGGCTTTGCCGGCGCCACCGAGGAGTTTTCCAACGAAGAACTGCTGGGGATGGAGGTCGACCTGCTGGTCCCTGCCGCACTGGAGAACGCAATCGACGGCGAAACCGCTCAGCAGGTCGACGCCGATGTCATCGTCGAAGCCGCTAACGGCCCACTCACGCCACAGGCAGACGAAATCCTGACTGAGCGCGACGTGGCTGTCTTCCCGGATATCCTTGCCAACGCCGGCGGCGTCACCGTGTCCTACTTCGAGTGGGTCCAGAACCGCCAGCGCTTCTACTGGTCCGAACAGCGCGTCAACGACGAACTGGAAACAATCATCACGAACGCTTTCGAGAATCTCGTGTCCACCTACGAGCGGACGGACGCCCCTAACTTCCGGACGGCCATGTA
>JAQCNK010000124.1 GCA_028275075.1 Haloarcula sp.
GTGTGCAACGTCAACGGCGGCGCCATCGCCATCGGCCACCCGCTCGGGGCCTCGGGCGCTCGCCTCCCGGTGACACTTGTCCACGAGATGAACCGTCGCGATGCGGCGTTGGGACTGGCAACCGAATGTGTCGGCTTCGGACAAGGGGCTGCGGTAGCGTTCCACCGTGGGTAAACTACCCTACCCTACTTCGCTCGGGGTCTAAGGACCCACTCGCTCGTTGAGGGAAGGGCTTTCGCGTGGACTCCCGTTCTATGCCTCAGCAGAGGCAGGAGGGTTGTACTCCCCACTCACATTCAACGTCCCGCGATTCAAGCGCACGTCTACGGGTGCGCCTCCGTCGTCTGCGTTTTGCCGACGCCGGAGATACTGCAAGCCGATGTTCTTGGAAGCGTTGTAGTCAGCGTGGTTCTGGTAGCCACACTCCAGACATTCAAAGCTCTCACCGTGGCGGTTGTCGTCGTGGGTAAACCCACAGGTCGAACACCGCTTTGATGTGTTCCGTGGGTCCACTTGGACGGCTTCGACACCCTGCTCTCTGGCTTTGTATTCGACGTACTCGCAGAGACGACGGAACACCCACAGATGGTGCCACGACGCCTGTGGTACGTTCTCACGAATGTCGGTTAGGTCCTCGAACACGATATGCGAACAGTCGTGGGTGAGGGCTTCGGCTACGATTTCATTGGCGACACGGTGCAGGAATATCTCGAATCGTCCGTCCTCTTTGCGCTCGACACCTGCTATCGCGTCGTGTGCCGCCCGTGTCCCGCACTGTTGAAGGTCGCCACGGCGTTTCTCGTACTCCCGCTTCCAGTGGTTAAACTCGTCTGCCGACCAGAACCGACCGGTTGAAGCGACCGCAAGTTGATTCACACCGAGGTCCACACCGAGGACTGTTCTGTGCCCGGTCGTGGTGTCGGTGTCGTCCCCTTTGAGCATCGACGCATGGAGATACCAGTCACCGTCACGCCGATGGAGTGTCGCCCGCCGAAACTCGTAGTCCTCGTCGGTCACGTACTTTGTCGGCGGTGTGTCGGCGTCATCGGGGAGGATGTAGTCACATTCGATTCGTCCGTCCGGTGTTGAGAGCGAAACGTGGTCACGGTGGAACGTGGCGCTTCGCTTGTCGTAGACGGCGGTATCTGCCGTGAACGTCGGACGGGACGTATTCTCACCTTTTTTGAGCCGTTCGACGCCGCTCTTGATTGCTTCGACGGCCTGATGAATCCCTTTTTGGACGAGATTCGCGGTCAACTCCGTGTCCTCGCGTAGCTGGTCGTACAACGCATCTTCGGCCTTCGCCTTGGATATGACGTGGTAGCCGTCGTCACCGTGCCAGCACCACTCACTTGCGGTGTTGGAACAGTATTTGAATTGCTCGATAGTCTCCCGCAGGTGTGCATCCGCTCCTTCGGGTGTATCGAGCTTGATAACGGCGGTTCGACGGTACTCCACAATACTTTCATATATCTGTTTGTAGTTACTTAATGATTGGGAGTTAGCAGGCAACAGTCTGGTGGTTGGTCAATACCGAGTCGGCTTCTGCGCGCGGGCTTTGCCCGCTCGCACGGCCCGTGGAGCTTTGCTCCACGCTGTCCTCCCCACCCTACTCGCTTGTGCTTCCGCCGGGGCCGGAAGCCCGGCGTCGGCCGAAAATCTCTGATTTTCGGGATCACGAGAATCTTCGATTCTCGAACGACTCCTTGAGGGTGGGGCCTCCGGCTTGAATTGGGTGAAACGTGAGTCACGCAGCTGCAAGCCGGAGCCGTCCGACCGCTCAATATCTCGCTACTGCTCTCCGACCAGCGTCATCCCGTCACGTACCGACTGGCGCCGGCCCAACAGCGTCACCATATCGCCCGCCTTGAGCACATAGTCGGCCGTTGGCACCTCCGCGTTCTCGTGGCCGTCGCCGCTGACCAGCGCGATGAGACAGGCCTCGGGCAGCATTGGTCCGACCTCGCTGACGGGCTTGTCGATGAGCTCCTCGTTGAGCACCTCGACTTCCTGGACGTCGCCACTGCGGCCCACGTCAGTCATCCAGTGGGCGATGGCGGGGCGTTCGATCTGGTTGTCGATGGCCCACGCCGTCGCCATGGCCGAGGAGATGGTCCGCACGCCCAGATCCTCGAAGGCTTCGACGTTGTCGGGGTTGTTCGCCCGGGCGATGATACGGTCGACATCGAACTTCGAACTCGCCAACTGCGAGACGAGCAAGTTCGCGTCGTCGTCGCCGGTGGCGGCCACCACCGTTTTGGCGTTCTCGGCCCCGGCTGAGCGGAGGATATCGGTGTCCGTCCCGTCGCCGATTTCGACGGTGAACCCCTCGTTTCGGGCGCGTTCGACTGTCGGTTCGTGCTCCTCGATGATGACGACGTTTTCGCCCCGGTCTTCGAGGCGCGTGGCGAGCGACCGGCCCACCTTTCCGCCGCCGACAATGATGACTCGCATTGGTATCACATCCAGTTTTTCTGCAATCGTCCGCGCCAGTCCGCCTTCCAGCATGGCCGTCGCGAAGATGACCAAGAAGACAGTCCCGAGCAGGATATCCGCCTGGCTCGACAGCGTACTGGCCTCGGCTGTGAGCCGCGTTGCCTCTGCACCGCTCAGGTGTGCTGCGTCCTCTCGAAGGAGCGTCGCCTCGTTGTTCAACTCCACGGCAAACAGCGTCGCGACCGACGCAGGGATGATCCCGCGTGGCCCGACGAAACTGATGAACAGTTTCTCCGGGCGAGTAAAGCGGTCGCCGACCGTCGAGATGAAGACGAGCAGTGGGCGGATGACCAGCGCCACCGCCAGGACGACAACGATGCCGGAAATCCCCACATCGATGAGCGACTGCAGACTCAGTTGGGCAGCCAGCGCGATAAAGACAAACGAGAGTACCAGCAGCGTGATGTCGCCCTTGAACGACTCGATTTCCTCCTCGTAGGGGTGGTCGACGTTACCCAGCGCGATCCCAGCGGTCGCGGCCGCGGCGACGCCGGCCTCCGTCGCGAGGGTGTTAGCGGCCGCGTACGCGATGAGCGCGCCGGCCAGCGTCAGCAGTCGGGCGTTGCGCGGCGCGTCGCCCGGCGAGAGGTCAATGTACTGCAGGAGGTAGTAGAGCAGGCCAGCGACGATAAGCCCGATGAGCAGTCCGGTCCCCAGCCGTTCGGTAAAGGCGAGCAAGAGCCCGTCACTCTCGGTGGCGGGGTTGAGCGTCTCGAAGACGACGACGGCGACGATAGCCGCGGTGACATCGTTGACGATGCCCTCGGTTTCGAGTGCGGTCGCCACGCGGTCTCGCACCGGGACAACCTTCAGGATGGGTGTAATAACCGTCGGTCCGGTCGCGACCAGCAGCGCGCCGATGAGGAAGGCGAGCTTCCAGGTGACCGCCGCCGAATCGAAGGCGAAGTAGACGGCGACGGCCGTCCCCACCAGCGCGATGGCCGCGCCAAGCGTCACGAGTCGGAAGGTCGCCGACGGTGCCTCGCGAATGCGCTCGAACCGGAGGTGATAGGCCCCCTCGAAGACGATAATGGCGACAGCCAACCCAACGATGCCGGGAAGGGCGTTGCCGAAGGTCCCGCTACCGATGATGCCCAGCCCGGGCTGGCCGATGACGACCCCAACCAGCAGGTAGAAGATGATACTCGGGACCTGCAGGCGGGCGGCGAGTAGCTGGGCCAACACGCCCAGCCCGATGATGCCGGCCACCAGCGGAATCAGAAGTCCGGAACTACCAGCCACTACTGTCCTCCATCTATCGGGCACAACGGTATCACCTGTTATAAACGCACTCACTTGTCCGAATTACCAAACTCGTCTGACAGCCGCCCTGTTGCCTGCCTACAGCTTTTCGCACATCTTAGACCTCGTTCATACTGTCGGCTGTAACAGTCCGGAAAAAATCGCCCAGCCTGGGCTGGCCGATTATCTCCATGTACGTACAGCCAACAGTATCAGCCACACCTATTCCTCGGCGAGGTAGTCGTCCTGAACCGCCACGACCTCGGTCGAATCCGCACAGTCAGCGTACCGTTCGAGGGGTTCCTCGTTGAGTTCGAGGAAGGTGTGGCCCCAGGAGAACTTCCCGAGAATCTCCTCGGCCTTGGACTGCTCGCCCAGAATACAGAGTGCGCCGGCAAAGGCCTCGACGGTGTTGAGCTGAAACGGGGTGCCGTAGTTGACGGGATTGCCCGCGACGAGGAAGGGGAGCGACCGGTGAACGCCCTGGAGATCGAACGCTTCGCGCTCCGCAGTCTCCCACGAGCAGTCGAGTGCGACCAGCCGGCTGTGGCGGGCCCCGTCGCCGGCCGACGGCGCGTCGACGGGCGAGAGAGCCTGGTCTGCGAAGGGGTTGAGGACGATGCCCGGCGGTGTCGAGCGCGTCGCTCGATGGAGTTCGGCCAAATCGAACCGAGCGAGCTTCCGGGCGCTGCATTTATCTGGGTCGTCGTCGCCCTCGTAGCGCACGTGCAGGTCCACAGCGACCGTACTGGGGCGGCGGGCAAAAGGCGCTCGGTACGCGCCATCGTCGGGAGACGGTGACCATGTTTAAGTGTAGATAGACCGACTATGGGTCTGTGCTTTCAGAGGGGTCGGTCGCACCGGAGTTTGAACTGCCGGCGCTCGTCGACGGAGAGAAGCGTCGCGTGTCGCTGGCGGAGTTTCTCGGCGTCGACGTCGTCATCCTCGCGTTCTATCCGGCAGATTTCAACCCTGGCTGCGACGAGGAGTCCTGTGACCTTGGTGAACTCGACCTCTTTACCATGCAGAAGGACGTGACCATCCTCGGGATCAGCCCGGACTCGGTGTACAGCCATCGGGCGTTCGCCGAGCGGTACGATCTCAACATCCCGTTGTTGGCCGACACGGACGGTGAGGTGGCGTCGAAGTACGATCTTGAGTTCGTCGACGACATGGGCCAGCGGCTCGTCAAGCGGGCCGTCGTTGTCATCGACCACGAGGGCGTCATCCAGTACAGTTGGTGCACTGACGACATGACCAAACTACCCCGAGTCATGGATATCACGGACTCCCTGACCGAGACGGGCGGCGACGACACCGCATTCGCGCGTTATCAGGTCGGCCACGCACATTACATTGAGGCCCGACGAGCGTTCAGGGTGGGGATAGAGGGCTTTCAACAGACGGACTGGATGATGTCACAGTACAACTTCCAGCGGGCCCGTGAGGAGTTCGAGGAGGCCGCCGACCAGTTCGATACGTCTGCCCGCTTTGTCGACGATGCGTCCCTGGCTCCGGTCTACAAACGGGCAAATGAGAAGGCCACCGCGCTGTGGCAGGCAGCTGACTGGCTGGCCCAGTCGGCCAGCGCCTATTCCAGCGGAAGCGGCACGGAGGGCCAAGAGCTGCGGGACGACGCAGAGGCCCAGTTGGTGACGGCACGCGAGTACGATGACCCCCCGGACCCCGACGGCGAGTGGCCACCGGAGGTGGCAGACACGGACGACGCTGCGGCCGACGGTCGCAACGGCCTGCCTACAGAGTCTGCAGAGACGGACAACACCGTCGCGGCGAGCGATGCCGACGACATCGACGACGAGGAGCTGGCAGCGATCCAAGACGAAATCGCCGCTAGCGATCCGTCCTCAGCGTCCTCGACGGATACCGATGAACGCGAGCAGGAGCCCCAGATCGATCTGACCGACCCCGCCCCCGACGAGGAGTCGAACGGAGATGAGTGAGCCACCGACGGCGCCGGCCGCCCAAGCGCGGGCGTACTACCGAGCGCTCGATGAGGATGACTACGACCTGTTGGCGGCCCTCCTTGCGTCGGATTTCGTCCATGACCGGCCCGACCGGACAATCGAGGGACGAGACCGGTTCGTCCGGTTCATGCGCGATGAGCGCCCGCAGACCGACACCACCCATCCCATCGACGCCGTACTCGCGACCACCGACCAGGGACCAGACGGTGCCGTCGCGGTGCGCGGGCGCCTGCTCGACGCTGACGGCGATCCTATCGCACGGTTCGTCGACCTCTTTGCGTTCACCGCCGAGCGTATCGCCCGTATCGAGACATACACCAACTAGCAGGACAAAGTATATACCTCGCCGCCCAGGAGTGTAAACACTGAGCAGAATGTGTATTGACACCATACCACGAACTGAACGTCGCCACGGCGGAGCCCGTTTGGCGGGTAGGCACCGTGTCGTAATCGCAGACAGACGGGAGTGAGCTATCCATGGTGAACGGGTCCACGTCGCGGCAGGAGTCCGCGAGCGAGAAGCTGACCGGGCGATTCGAGCCACGCACAGGAGCGAAAGCACTCGTGACAAGCGACCGCGCGGTACTACTGGTCAAGGAACACCACAGTGACGGTACACCGTTCTGGACGCTCCCCGGCGGCGGCGTCTGCCCCCACGAGACCCCCGTGGAGGGGTTACATCGCGAACTCGCCGAGGAACTCGATTGTCACGCCCGTGTCTCGGGCCCGGTGTCGACGTTCTGGTACGCCCACGGTACTCTGGACGCGTCGGTGTCGGTGTATACGGTCTTCGACTGCTCGCTGCTCTCAGAACCGGCGCCCAATCCCGATGAGGGGGTATTCGAGGCCAAGTGGACCGAGCCCGACTCACTCCCATCGACGACGCTCCCGCAGGTCCGCTACCTGTGTGAGGATGCGGTCGCCGGGACGACGGTCAGCGAATAACTGCGACTACTCACGGTCGCCGGCGCCGACGGCGCTCTCGCCGATTGGCGACGATCCCTCGATTGTCTCCTGGCCGCCCATATACGGCCTGAGTACTTCCGGTATGGTGACCGTCCCGTCCTCGTTCTGGTAGTATTCGAGGATGGCGACCAACACTCGTGGGACGGCCAGTCCGGAGCCGTTCAGCGTGTGCAGGTAGTCGGCCGATTCGTGGCGCTCGGGCCGGTAGCGCAGGCCGGCGCGTCGGGCCTGGAAATCCTCGAAGTTCGACACCGAGGAGACTTCGAGCCAGCGGCCGCCCACATCTGGCCCGTCGTCCATGTCGTCGCCCGGCGCCCACACCTCGATATCGTACTTCTTGGCCTGGGTAAAGCCCATGTCGCCGGTGCACATATCGAGCACGCGGTAGGGCAGTCCGAGTTCGTCCAGCACTGCGGCCGCTTCGTCGAGCAGCCCCTCAAGCCGGTCGTAGCTGTCTTCTGGGCGGACGAAATTGACGAGTTCGACCTTGTGGAACTGATGGACGCGGACGTACCCCCGCGTCTCGGTGCCGTGTTCGCCGGCCTCCCGTCGGAAGTTCGGCGAGAACGCCTGGTGTTTCACGGGGAGGTCGTCGTCCAGTAGAATCTCGTCGCGGTACATGTTCGTCACCGGCACCTCAGCTGTCGGCAGCAGCCACAGGTCGTCCTCGTCGATGTCGTCGTCCTGCTGGGATCCGACGCGGTAGGCGTCTTCGTCGAACTTGGGGAGCTGTCCAGTGCCCTCCATCGACGCCGAGTTGACCGGAATCGGCGGCAGCACGTCGGAATACCCCTGCTCGCGGTGGACATCGAGCATGAACTGCACCAGTGCGTGCTCCAGTCGCGCGCCTTCGCCCTTGACGAACTGGAAACCGCCGCCGCTGACTTTTGCGCCCCGTTCGAAGTCCAGAATGTCGAGTTCCTCACCGAGGTCGTAGTGGGGAATCACGTTGTCTGGCAGCTCTCGGCGGTCGGCAAACCCCTCACGAGAACGCTCGACGTTGTCACTCTCGTCCTCGCCTGTGGGGACCGATTCGTGGGGGACGTTGGGAAGCTCCAGCAGCCCTGCCTCGAGCTTCGACTCCAGCTCGTCCGCCTGCTCTTCGACCGCCTGGAGCTCTTCTTTGAGCTCGCTGGAGCGCTCGATAGCCTCTTGAGCCGCTTCCTCGTCGCCCTCCTGTTTCAACTTCCCAATCTTCGAGGACACCTCGTTGCGCTCTTGGCGCAGCCCGTCGCCCGTAGCTTTCAGCTCACGCCACTCCTCATCAATAGCCAGAAGCTCGTCGAGGTCCACGCCCGTGACGCCCTTGCGCTCGATGGCGTCACGCACCGTCTCGGGGTTCTCCCGGACGAACTGTCTCGATAACATGGTCGGCGGTTCTCGACGGGCGAAATTAGGCGTGTCGGTCCGCGTGTGGCTCAGCTGTGGGTTCGGTTGATGCAGGCCGTTGGAGGCAGAATCTACCAGTGTAAGACTGAACTGACACTAGCGCCGACCGCTCGCAGAGACTAGTGGCGTCAAGGCCGATACCGAACTCTCTCTGATAGCTCGCTCTCAGCAAAGCACGTGTTTCCCGGTATGGCTTCGGGAGCGTTACCCACACACAGTGCAGTGACACCACGGCGACTCATCAGGCCCTATACTGTGTGTTGCCTACGTCATCGCTTTTGGCCTTTTGTCAGCGACATGGCCGCACGCTTCACACACAAATACACCTTTTTCGGCCTTTACGTAGCCGTCTGGTTCGACGGACACGCCACCGAATTCGAACGACTCTTCACCTTCTATGTTTACATCCCACTCGGTACCACATTCTGGACAGCTCTGAGGGCTGTGCATGATAAAACATTATATTCCCACCTGTATTAAATTTAACCCCTAGAAAATAAGAATAGAAAATCTATCGTTGGTCGTAATCGGCGATACCGGGCAGTGAGTACAACAGCCCATATGACTGGATGAGATACGCTCGGACTCGACCGGACAGGAGTGGGTGCCAGCCGTTCCAATCGTTCAGTTGGCAGTATAGCCCAATCGTTTTGCACGCAGGTGGTGACCTCTCAGTATGGCAATTGGCGACGTGTACGACGCCGAGGCGTGCGAGGATGTCCACTACGTCGACACCGGGATGTACGACGTATCCGAGTACGGCTCGGTGTACGTCATCGACGCCCAGCGACCGGCGCTCGTGGATACGGGTATCGGCGCTCGGTACGACGGTATTCTCGATGCGATGGCCGAGGTTGGCGTCGCGCCCGCGGATCTCGAAGTGATCGCCGTCACACACGTCCATCTGGACCATGCTGGCGGCGCGGGCTACTTGGCCGAGGAGTGTCCCAACGCGACCATCTACGTCCACGAAATCGGCGCACCCCACCTGGCCGACCCGACGCGGCTGTGGGAGGGGACCAAACAGGCCGTCGGCGACCAGGTGCAGTACTACGCAGAGCCCGAACCTGTACCCGAAGATCGCATCGTCGAACTCACTGACGGCGACAGCATCGATCTGGGAGACCACACGCTTGATGCCTACCAGGCGCCGGGCCACGCACCGCATCAGGTGATTTTCCACGACCCGGCAATCGACGGGGTGTTCACCGCCGACGCCGCCGGGCTCTTTACCCCTTCGACGGACGAGGTCAACGTCACCACCCCGCCAGTGAACTTCGACCTCGACCGGGCGCTCGACGACATCGCGACGATCCGCGAGCTTGCCCCCGAGACGCTGCTGTACGCCCACTTTGGCACCGAACCAATCGGCGACCGTCTCGACGAGTACGCCCGGAAGCTAGACAACTGGGTCACCGCGGTCCGTGAGAAACGGGCGGAACTGGGCGATGACGACGCCGTGATTCAGCATTTCGTCGACACTGTCGAGACGCCCGCTGTCTGGGGCGAGCACAAGGCCCGCGAAGAGATTGCGCTGAACGTTCGTGGCGTGCTCGTGATGCTGGACCGCGACGAGTACGTGTGACCGCGCGGAGCGAGTGATACTGGTGGCTGTCCGTGCGTAGAGATGATCGGCACCCGGGCTGGGCGATTTCTTCCGGACTGTTATACGGGTCGACAGAACGATTGATAGAGCCAGACCCCGGCGAATATCTATCAGTGTCGACCCGTATACAGCCGACAGTATGTCTCAGAGTTCGCCGAAGCCGACACCGATGCCCGTTGTATCCGCCGGCGGGTCGAGTGGACTAGCCGGGAGTCCAGTAGACGCCTCAGGATCGTTGTATCCGCTCGGGGCGACATCGTTGGGCGAATTCGGGTACCAAAGCGACGCCAGCGCCTGGATGTGGTCCCGGCCGACGCCGAGTTCGAACTGACCGCCGCCGTAGAGTTTGATACCTTCCCGCTCGCAGTAGGCGATGGTCGAAAGCACCGACTCGACGGTGCCACAGCGTGACGGTTTCATGTTGAGGACGCTCGGCTCGAAGGGTAACGCCTCGATGCTCTCGACACCAGTGATTGGCACATCCCACGTGATCCGCTGCTGGCGGTGCTCGAGGACGGGTCGGGTTTCCTCGGTCAGGTTCGGGTCCTCTAGCAGGGCCTCGGGAAGCTCGACAGCGACCCGCTGGTAGAACTCCGGGTCGGGATCGTTTGCGATCCGTTCGTCCTCGTACAGCCCCTTCAGATCGAGGACGCGAACGTCGTAGTCTGAGAGGGATGTGAGAAGCGTATCGTCCCACTCCGGGGTCGGGTCCAGTTTAAACGCGAGGGCGTCGTGGATCCCCAACAGCGCGTCGAGACGGTCGGTCGTCGGCGGCTGGTCATCGTCAGGGTTCGACAGCCGTGTCGAGACGACAAAGTCGACGGGGTCGTACGCCCGCCCCAACGCCGCACCCAGCGAGGTATCGGCCTGTTTCAGCGCCAGGTCCAACGCCGCGCTCTCGAAGCCCCACCGCCGGTAGTGGCGAAAGCGGTCTTGCTCAGGGGGGTCGGGCCAGAGGGCAGCGTCGGCCAGCGCGGCGGAGAACTCCTCGACCGTGTACTCGCCGGCGAGGTCAACGTCGTGCTCGATCAGCGCGTGGTGGGCTTCGTTCGTGTAGGTCACGTCTTCGCCCCGTCCCGTCTCACCGTCGCCGGAGAGCGTTATCGTGGTCGTCGCCCGCTCGAACCCGCTGGAGGTCGCCCGCTCGCGCAGGTCGAACGTACAGTCCGCAACAGTAAGCGGGAGAGCAGCGATACGGTCGTACATATCGGACAGAAGGGCCGATAAGCTAAAAACCCGCGTCGACCCGAAACTCAAAGCTTAAACGCCCGCATAGGCAACCGGCAGACATGGCCAGTTTCGAGAAAGCGTCAGACCGGCTGCTGAACAAGCAGATCTGCATGCGATGTAACGCCCGCAACCCACAGCGCGCCCAGCAGTGTCGGAAGTGCGGCTACGGCAACCTCCGGCAGAAGGCCAAAGAGACCCGAAGCGCCTGAGACTTCGGTGTCGCTTTTTCGGATTGTCGTTTGCTCGGCGAGCGGCGCGGCCAAGCGCGCTCAGGTAGGGTACTTCGGCTCGCGCCGCTCGGCTCGTTCTACGGCTTTCTCGACGATACTGCGAACGTCGCCGTGGAAGACGCCGCCGTGGCCCGAGTACATCCCCTCGACACCGTTAGGCAGCCGGTCGAGCAGGTCACGGATGCTCTGTATCTCCCGGTCGCGTGACTGACCGGGACGGTCAGTTCGGCCGAACGAACCGCCCTCGAAGGCGCCGTCGTCGTGGACAACCACGTCGCCCGAAAAGAGCGACGTCTCCGATACCAGCGAAACGTGATCGTCGGCGTGGCCCGGCGTGTACACCACCTCGCAGGTCTCATCGCCCACGAGGACCTCGTCGCCGTCCTCAATGGCGTGGTCCCGGCGGGGGTGCTCGGCGTAGGCGTACAGTTCCGCATCGAACGCCTCTAGAACCTGGTCGAGTGCCTGAACGTGATCGCCGTGCTGGTGTGTCAGGACGACCGCGTCGACGGTGTCAGTGTACTCCCGAATTGCGTCGACGACGCCTTTCCAGCCCCCAGCGTCGACGAGCGTGGGGCGCTCACCGAGCGCGAGATAGGCGTTGCAGGTGAACGTCTCGGCGTCGGCGGTGACGTTGTGGACCTTCATACCCGTACCGTGTAGTGGGACGCGCTTGATACTGCCGGCTATGAGTTCCGTTAGTTTGGGACAGCCAACAGTATTAGCCACCGCTCCGTCGGACACGTATATGCAATCAGTCACGGTCTGGAACGAGTTTATCCACGAGCGCGAGGACGAGGCAGTCGCCGAGATCTACCCCGAGGGGATCCACACGACCATCGCCGACGCACTCGACGAACGGGGTCACGAGACCAGGACGGCGACACTCGACGAGCCCGAACACGGCCTGACAGACGACGTGCTGGCCGACACCGACGTGCTAATCTGGTGGGGCCACGCCGCCCACCAGGCGGTCGACGACGACGTGGTCGACGCTGTCGTCGAGCGCGTGCAAGCGGGGATGGGGCTGCTGGTCCTCCACTCGGCCCACGCCTGCAAGCCGTTTACCCGCCTGCTCGGGACGCCGTGTGATCTGACCTGGCGCGAGAGCGACGAGCGCGAGCGGCTCTGGATTACGGATCCGGGGCATCCCATCGTCGACGGGTTGGGCGACTCCATCGTTATCGAGGAGACCGAGACTTACGGCGAGCCGTTCGGTATTCCGGAACCAGACCGCCTCGTGTTCACGTCGTGGTTCGAGGGTGGAGAGGTGTTTCGCTCGGGCTGTTGTTACCGGCGCGGCCGCGGGAAACTGTTCTACTTCCGGCCGGGTCACGAGACCTATCCGATCTACCACCGCGACGATATCCAGACAGTACTGGACAACGCCGTCCGCTGGGCCGCGCCGAGCGAAGGCGCGGACGCCTACGGCGGCAACCGGAACGTCGAACCACCCGAATCACCGTAGTCAGACGGTCTGTTGCGCACACGCGCACGCGGCTGACCGCAGTCGGCGAGTGATTTTTTACCGTGAACTACATAGTTGTTCACGCAATGGGCTTCGGGAGCTACGATGAGTCCGAACAGGAAAACCAGGAGTACGACACGGATTTCGACGACGACGATGGACTCGACACCGAGGGGGACGCCCATCGTGGGGATGTCGAATTCGAGTTCACCGCGTCGAACGACGAGCTTCTCAACCGGTTGAAGGATATCAAGGAGGAGGAGACGACGAACACGTGAAACCGGGGCGACGGGCCGTCGGCATCGCCGCGTCGGATCGGGAGCGGCTGAGCCACCTCGCTGGGGCAGTCGTCCGCGCGGACCGGGTGGTCGACGGCTTCGCGTTTGGCACCTGTACCATCGGCGGGAGCGACGCGACGGCCGCCGTTTGTGCGTTGATCGATCAACTCGACCGCGAGGACGTTCGCTACGTGCTACTGGCTGGCATTGCGCCGGCGTGGTTCAACATACTGGACCTGCAGACCATCCACGAGCACACCGGCTTGCCGACGCTGTCAGTGTCGTTCGAGGCCTCGCCGGGACTAGAGGGGGGTATTCGTGACGCGTTCGACGAAACGGAGATCGTTTCGCGTCGGCTGGTGACCTACCGAGCTCAGCCCGACCGCCGCGAACTGTCGGTCAACGACGAGACGGTGTTCGTCCGCAGCGTCGGGCTGGATCCGGACGAAGCGGCCGCAGTCGTTCGCGCGTACACCCCCGTCGGCGGCCGGCCGGAGCCGCTCCGGGTGGCCCGGCTCGCGGCGCGCGCGGTGGGCGAACGCGACGAGCGGGCGGAGCGCGAGCGCTGACAGGTCCCGACCACTGCCCTTGATACACTCCCGCCCCAACCACCGGACATGGGAACCATGGACGGGCTGACCGTGACCGACTGCCAGCGCTGCGAGGGGCTGTGTGAGTCACGCTCCCGGATCGTCAACGGCGTCGGTCCGGCGGACGCGGACCTGCTGTTTGTCGGCGAAGGCCCCGGGGCCAACGAGGACGAACAGGGTGAGCCCTTCGTCGGCCGCAGCGGTGACGTGCTAGACGAGACGCTACGTGAGGTCGGACTGGATCGAGGGGACGTTCGCATCACCAACTGCGTCCGCTGTCGACCGCCCGACAACCGCGACCCACACACGGAGGAACTGGCCAACTGCCGGAGCTATCTTGAGCGCGAGATCAGCCGCGTCGACCCCGAACTGGTCGTCACGCTCGGAAAGGTTCCCGGCGAGCACCTGCTTGAGCGGGACGTGGCTGTCACGGGGGAAGCCGGCAGCGTTGCTGATGTGATCATCGACGGGACTCCACAGCCACTGTTGCTCTGTGTCCATCCGGCCGCGACGCTGTACGACCCAACTCAGAAGGAGACGTTCCGGTCGACACTGGAGAAAGCCGCCGAGTTCACTGATGGGGAAAGCGGGCAGAAACGGCTGGGAGAGTTCTAGAGGGCTTTTGCAACGCTCCGGCGTTCGAGCGTCGGGGCCGACTCGACCCGACGGGTGCGCCACTCGGGTCCGGCCGGGACAGCGTATCCCGGCTGCAAATCCTGTTCGAAAGGGAAGCCACTTAGTTGGCCTTGGCGTACCGAGATCCATGAACGCCAGAGAGACCACCGCAGAGGTGGTCGTCGTCGACTACGGGCTCGGGAATCTGCGGAGCGTGACCCGCGGGCTGGAGCGGGCCGGCGCCGAGGTGACGCTCTCGGCGGAGCCGGCGGAGTTTGGCACTGCCGACGGGATCGTCCTACCAGGCGTCGGCGCCTTCTCCGAGGGGATGGACAACGCCGGTCCCTTCCGCGACGCACTCGAAGCGGCGGCCGACGACGGCACGCCGCTCTTTGGCATCTGCCTCGGAATGCAGATGCTGCTGACGACGAGCGAGGAAGCCGACCACGCCGGCCAGGGCGACGCCGAAGGGTTAGATCTCATCCCCGGCGAGAACGTCCGCTTCGATCGTGATCAGACCGTCCCGCACATGGGCTGGAACGAACTCGATGTCCAGCGGGATCACCCGCTTGTCGAGGGGATCGATGGGGAGTACGCCTACTTTGTCCATTCCTATTATGCCGTCCCGGACGACGACGCGGCGGTCATGGCGGCCACCGACTACGGGACTGATTTCGCCTCCATCGTCGCCAACGAAGCGGGCAACGTCTTCGGAACCCAGTTCCACCCCGAGAAGTCCGGCGAGACCGGACTGCAGATTCTGCGGAACTATGTCGACTACTGCGTCGAACAGCGGTGAGCGTGTCGCGGTCGTACTGATCAGCTACAGCGGGCGGGAGGGACGGCGCGAATCCCTCCCCGTAGAGTCATCCTGTTGGCTGTACGTACGTGGAGATAATCGCCCAGTCCGGGCTGGGCGATTTCTGCCGTGATGGTACAGCCGACAGTATCAGTTCTAGCGCCGCGAAGCGGCGGTGCAAAAAGTGGTCAAAGGAAGTCACGAACGTCGGAGTACCACATATCGTGGTGGTCGACGGCGTCGATAGCGTCGGCGATACGCACCGCGATGGCGTGCCAGCACAGCTGTTCGGGGTCCTCGGTGTCGAGGTTGTACTCGGCGTCGGCACAGCCACACTGGCCGTCCTCGACGATATACTCGTCCTCGTGGCCGACGACGACAACGAAATCGCGGTAGCTTTTCACTCGGCTCTCGCCGACGGCCTCGATGGCCCGTCGGCCCCGGTCACTGTGGACATCGACGATAGCTGTCACTAGGTCGGGGGTAAGCTCCCCGGCGTCGGCTAATCGAGCCACCCACTCCTCGACGGCGGTCACACGATGAGTACGGATAGCCCCGACAAAACAGCGTCGTCTCTATTGTTACTATACGAGGGGTGGACTGCCGTTGTCCCCCCGACGAATCCATACCACTCACGCTCGAAAACACCCACCCGAGCGCGCCTTCGAACGACTTACAGGCCGTCGCGAGCAGGAGAGCATATGCGCGCAAGCGAAGGGCAGGTGACCGTCACGGTCCCCGAACAGCCCGACGCGGGGAAAGGCGCCGACGTGTTCTTTAATCCCGTCCAGGAGCTGAACCGCGATCTGACCGTGGCGGCGTTGCGGGCCTACCGGGAGCGAACGCCGCGAGTCGGGACGTATCTCGACGCAACGGCAGCCAGCGGCATCCGGGGCGTCCGCGCGGCGGCCGACGGCTGGGAGACGAGCCTGTGTGACGTGAACGACGAGGCCGTGGCACTCTGTCGGCAAAACCTCGATGCGAACGATCTCGAGGGGACGGTCCACCACGAGAACGCAAACGTCCTGCTGCACGCCGATGCGTTCGATGTGGTCGATCTGGACCCCTTCGGGACGCCGATCCCCTTCGCCGACGCCGCAGTCCAGGGGACGAAACACCTGCTCTGTGTCACCGCCACCGACACCGCGCCGCTGTGTGGGGCCCACTTCGAGAGCGGTGTCCGGAGCTACGGCGCCGTCCCCCGGAACACGGAGTTCCACCCCGAGATGGGGCTTCGAGTCCTCCTGTCGGCGATGGTCCGGACCGCCGCTCGCTACGACATCGCTGCCAGACCGATCCTGAGCCACGCGACGAGTCACTACGTCCGCACGTATCTGGAGTTCGACCATGGGGCGAAAGTCGCCAACGACTGCGTCGACGAACTCGGATACGTCTACTACTGCCAACGCTGTCTCTGGCGCGATTCTGAACGGGGGCTCATTGCCGACGCGCCCGAAGCCTGCCCACACTGTGGTGAACACGTCCAGACCGCCGGGCCGATCTGGCTGGCCCGAAGCTGTGAGCCCGACTTCGTCCGGGCTGTAAGCGAGCACGTCACCGACGAGATGGGCACCGCCGAGAAGGGTCGCGAGCTGTGTGCGACGCTCGCGGGCGAACTCGACACGCCGACCCACTACGACCAGCACCGGCTCTGTAAGCGATGGGGTCGCGGCGCCGAGGCGATGGACAGCTTCATCGAGAACCTTCGCGCCGCGGGTTACGAGGCCTCCCGAACCCACTACGGCGGGACCACGGTCAAGACTGACGCCGACGTGGCCGAGATTCGAGAGGCGACCTCGGAGTGAAACGGCCGGGCGACAGAGACGAGAGGGGTACTCACCGGTCGGTCGATCTGTTGGCACGCTTCTGGACCAGTTCGACGAGCGAGTAGACCAGCAGATACACCGGTCGGAGGAAGTAGTTCAGCATCCCCGCCAGCCCGACCACTCCACCCAGAACCAGAAGTTCCTCGGGCGACGCGGTCGGTTCCACTACGACGGCCAGTGCCGAAATTGCCGGGGCTAGCCACAGCGTTGCCAAGAGGCGACCGATATCGATACCCAGCAGACGACCGCCATCGTCGTCGGGGCGCGTGTAGTAGAGGCCGGCCGACAGCACGAGCAGGAAGGCGACCAGCGCCAAGGAAGCGGGGACCCCCGCGGCACCGAGGGTGAGCAATGTGCCGGACGCAACGAGACACAGCACTGTCACTTGCATCGTTCCCGTCTGTATCGCCGTCTCCATAGGCGGAGGTCGAGGTGGGGAGGTATAAGCGCTGTGTCAGCGAAACTCGCACACGTCAGGCCCTCCCAGGGCCATCTGTCACCGTCGCCAGCCAGGCGCAACGCCGTGCTGACCGGCACCACGGACCGGCAATTACAACACGAATCGCTTCGAGGGGCCAACAAAGCGATGAGCGAGGATGCCGACAGCGAGACACCCCCGCCGACAGAGACCGGGCGTGTCGACGACCTGACCGACGAGGAGCTCGCACAGCTACGCGAGGAGTTCGAGTCGTTCCGCGACGACGTGGAGGGCCGCACCCTCCACCGTGATGACGTCGAGAGCGACCTCAAACGATACGTCCGTCGGCGGATGCGTCGGGGCCACGCCCGCGGCTGGGGCCCGTATCTGGTGTTGCTGTACGGGACCGTGATGACGCTTGGCGCGTTCTACTATCTGCAGGGGGTCTGGGCAGTGCTCGCGATGCTGGTCGTCTGGCTGTCGACGCTGGGGCTGTATGTTGTGATGGTCGTCGTCGGGCTCGGGCTCCGGATCACCGGCCTCCCGGGTATCGCGCTGGAGAAGGTCCGCGACTGGCGCGGCTGAACCGCGGCGTCGGCGTCACGAAACTCCTTGTGGAGCGGCCGGCTGCCGTCGTCTGTGGCGTCCTCATACCGCTCGGCGATTTCTGGTCGGTCGATGCGTTCGACGAGTCACCGGCCGCGGCCACAGTGATCGCGGTCTCTCGCTCTCGGCGGACTCGTGGCGTGGCCACTGGTCGGTCAGTGCGTCGCAAAAAAAGGCGTGTGTTGGACCGATTAGAACTTCTCGAGGTACTGGTCGAGCTCCCACTCGGAGACCGAAACCAGATACTCGGTGTGTTCCTGGGACTTTGCCTCGACGAAGTTCTCGAAGACGTGCTCGCCCAGCGCGTCCGAAATGACCTCGTCGCTCTCGAGCTCTTCGATGGCCTCGCCGAGGTTCTCGGGCAGCGTACCGATGCCGTACTCCTCGCGCGTTTCCTCGTCGAACTCGTAGATGTTCTCGCGGATCGGGTCCTGGCAGTCGAGGTCGCGCTCGATGCCGTCCAGTCCGGCGTTGATAAGCGCCGCGAAAGCGAGATACGGGTTACAGGACGGGTCGGGGAAGCGAGCCTCGATACGCGCAGCGGCCGGTGTTCGGGCGGCCGGTTTGCGGATGAGCGCAGAGCGGTTCCGGTCGGACCAGGCGACGTAAACAGGCGCCTCGTAGCCGGGGACCAGTCGCTTGTAGGAGTTGACCGTTGGGTTGGTGACTGCGGCGATGGCGGGTGCGTGGTCGAGGATACCCGCGATGTAGGACTGGGCCGTGTCCGAGAGACCGAACTGGCCGTCCTCGTCGTAGAAGGCGTTCTCGCCGTCCTTGAACAGCGACATGTGGGTGTGCATCCCGGAGCCGTTGATGCGCGGGACGGGTTTTGGCATGAACGTCGCGTGCAGGTCGTGCTGTGCAGCGATGGCGCGGACGACAGACCGGAACGTGGCGACGTTGTCGGCCGTGCTCAGGGCGTCGTCGTAGGTGAAGTTGATCTCGTGTTGCCCTTGGGCGACCTCGTGGTGGGAGGCTTCGATGTCGAAGCCCATCTTTTCGAGGCCATAAATAATGTCACGGCGGACATCGGACGCAAGGTCCTTCGGGGCGAGGTCGAAGTAGCCACCCTTGTCACCGAACTTCGTGGTCGCGTTGCCGTCCTCGTCCTCCTCAAACAGGAAGAACTCCGGCTCGGGAGCGGCGTTGACCTCGAAGCCCATCTCTTCGGCTCGGTCGACAGCGTTCTTCAGAACGCGTCGTGGGTCGCCCTCGAAAGGCTCACCGGTCGAGGTGTTGATCACGTCACAGATGAGTCGAGCGCTGGAACCGCCATCGACGTCCTCGCGCCACGGCAGGACGGCGAAGGTCGACGGGTCCGGGTCCAGACGCATGTCGGACTCCTGGATACGGACGAAGCCGTTGATCGAGGAGCCGTCGAAGTAAATGCCGTCTGTAAATGCTTTTTCAGCTTGTTCAGCTGTGATCGAGACGTTCTTGATTGTACCGAGGATGTCCGTGAACTGAAGGCGCAGGAAGTCGACGTTCTTCTCTTCGATCTCGTCGAGTACCTCCTCAGCCTCAGCGGAAAGTTCGCTTGTCATGCTTGGACATCGGGTAGGACCACTGCTACTACTAAAACCCTGCCGTTATGCGCAAGGATTTCTCCCTGATGGTCCGCATTTGGACATTCGTAAAATTCTAATCCCCCGCTGCCGTGAGTGGATGTAATGACGTATGAAAATCTCGACCGCGAGTTAGTGAATGCCCTGTTGGGGGATGGCCGTGCCAGCCTGCGAAGCCTCGGTGAGGACCTCGACGTGTCGGTGACGACCGTCTCGAATCACCTTTCTGACCTCGAAGACGAGGGCATCATCAACGGTTACACCCCCAAGGTGGACTACGACGCACTGGGCTACGATGTCACAGCGATAATCCAGCTCAAAGTCGAGGGATCCTCGCTCCCCGACGTGACCGAGAACCTCAAAGAGCACAAGCAGATGATCTCGGTGTATGAGGTCACTGGTGACTACGACATCATCGCCGTCGGTAAGTTCACCGACACTGACGGGATGAACGCCCAGATCAAGGAACTGCTCACCGATCCCGAGATCAACGAGTCAAACACCTCTGTCGTGTTGAACACTGCCAGCGAACACGAGCAGTTCGACCTCGAACTCGAGTAATACTAGTGGCTGTAACAAACTGAAGTAATTCGCCACCCCGGAGTGGCGAATATCTTTACCATACAGCCACCAGTATACGGCCGACAACGACGCTGCAGCGCGAGAACGATCTAGACAGTGCTCGGGCAGCGAAGCGACTGTCGGTGTGGACGACCACCACAACAGTCCGTACGACTAGTCGATGGACTCTTGACTGACCAGTCAGTTAGTTCTAGTAATGAGCGATGGTGACGCCGCCGAGGAGATAATGTGTGCGACGTACCGCGCGCTCTGTTCGTACGGGTACGCTGACCTGACAATGCAGGATATCGCCGACGAATTCTCGAAGAGTAAGGCCACGCTCCACTACCACTACGACAGCAAACACGAGCTGTTGTGTGCGTTTCTCGACTACCTCTACGAGCGACTCGTCGAGCGGACGGCGGCCGTCGAAGGCGAGGACGCACACGAGCGCCTGCTGGGGCTCGTCGAGGCGGTCCTAGTCGGGCGCGACGACCGCGAGGAGTTCGAGACCGCAATTCTGGAGATCCGGGCACAGGCGCCATACGACCGGGGCTTTCGCGACCGGCTGGCGCGGTTCGACAGCCATCTCATCACGGAGTTCGCTGCCATCATCGATGCCGGCGTCGAGGCGGGGACGTTCGACAAGGAGGTCAATCCTGAGGACACCGCACAGTTCATCGTCACTGTGTTGACGGGCGCGTCGACACAGCGGGTCACCGCCGGCCGACCCGTCGAGTGTAGCCAGCGGATGCTCGATAACTACGTGGCGACGAATCTGCTCGCCGAACCGGCGGAGCTGTCCGGATGAGCGTCCGCGAGCGGCTGAGCGGGCTGTTCAAGGGGAAAGAGGAACTGGAACTGACCAGCGGCCCCATCGGGAAGCCGCTGCTGTATCTCTCCTTTCCGATCGTCATCACGAATCTCCTGCAGGTCGCGTACAACCTTGCCGACACCTTCTGGCTGGGGCAGTACAGCACGACCGCGCTGGCAGCCATCTCGTTTGCCTTCCCGATGATATTCCTCCTCATCTCCCTGGGGATGGGGCTCTCGGTCGCAGGGAGCGTACTGGTCGCCCAGCATACCGGGGCCGAGGAACACGCCGAAGCCGAATACGCGGCCTCCCAGACGCTGACGTTCGCGGTCATCGGCTCCGTGCTGTTGGGAACGGTCGGGTACGTCTTCGTCGAGGACTTCCTGCGGCTACTGGGGGCTTCACAGCAGGTGCTCCCGGGCGCGACTGGCTATTTAGAGGTCGTCTCGCTGGGGCTGACGACGATGTTCGGCTTCTTCGTGTTCATCTCGCTGATGCGGGGGGCCGGCGACACCGTCACGCCGATGCTCGTGATGTTCGGGACCGTCGTCCTCAACATCGTCATCGACCCGTTCCTCATCTTCGGCTGGGGTCCACTGCCCGAGTTGGGCGTGGTCGGGGCCGCCGTGGCGACCATCTTCTCGCGAGGGCTGGCCTTCGCCGTCGGCATCGCCATCATGCTGCGGGGGGACCGGGGTATCCAGATCAACCCGCAGGATATGGTGCCTGACACGGAGTATCTCAAGAAACTGCTCGCTATCGGCATCCCCGCCTCCATCGAGGGGACCGGCCGGGCGCTGTCGGTCAACGCGATGCTGTTTATCGTCGGAACGTTCTCGGTCACCGTCGTGGCCGCGTTCGGTGTCGGTATCCGCGTGTTCTCGCTCGTCTTCATGCCCGCTATCGCGATGGACCGCGGCGTCGAGACGATGACTGGCCAGAACCTCGGGGCCGAACACCCCGACCGGGCGGCGACAGCCAACCACTTCGCCGCAAAAGTCTCGTTTGTCCTGCTATCCATCTTGGGTGTCGTGACCATCTTCGCCGCGCCCGCCGTGGTCAGCGTGTTCAGTGACGACCCTGATGTGGTTCGCATCGGCGCCGAGTTCCTCCAGTGGGTCGCGCCTACTTTCGGTTTCATCGGCATCGTCCGGGCGTATTCGGGCGGCTTTCGCGGCGCTGGGAAGACACTCACCGCGGCGGCGCTGGCGGTGACGATGCTCGGCATCATCCGCCTGCCGGTCGCGTGGGTCATGTCGCGGTCCGTCGCCGTGCCGGCCTGGGCAGCCGACACGCTCTTTGCGGTGTCAGCCACGTTCGGCCGGTTCGTCACGGACGCCCTCGCGTTCTCGCTGGCCGAGCAGGGCATCTGGCTCGCTTTCAGCGTCTCAAACGTCGTCGCCGCCGCACTCGCCGTTGCCTGGTTTGCGCGAGGCACCTGGCGCGACGCCGACCCGCGGGACGGACCCGACGGGGCCGTGGCGGACGACTGATACTGGTTACTCAGCCGGCGAGACGGTAAACTCGCCTGGCTCCTCGACGACGTCGGCAACCCGGTCGCGGGCCTCCGGCGCCGAGGCCGCGAGAACGACCAGTCCGTCGGCCTGGCCGGCACCGGACGCCCGGTAGGCCTGCAGGTCGCCCTCGAAGTCTGCCACATAGGTTCTGAGAATCGCGCGCACGTCCGCCTCCAGTTCCGACAGCGAACACTCACCGGCCTCAAACTCCGCGAGCGCGTCCTCGATGTTTCGTAAGGCTGAGATTCGATCCATCAGGTAGTCCGGAGGTGATCAGTCCGGGGCTCGTACACCTCACCGCGCTGTTTGAGCTTCTCGATCTCGTGTTCGGCCTTGGACTCGTCGATGCCGACCTCTTCGGCGCGCTCGACGACGACGTCGATGGGCGCGCCCTCGTCGTACTCGTCCTCGATGTCGTTGATGATGCCGCGGATGTTCTGGATGCGGTCCCGCTGGCTCTTGGAGGTGCCCGTCTCGACCACGTCGGCATCGAACTCACCGGTCTCGGGGTCGACGCCGATCTCTTTCAGGCAGTAGTGGGCGATATCGACGGCGCGGTCGGCGTCTGACTCCTCGACGGTGTCGGAGAGACGGATGCGAGCGGACGCCTCCGCGAGGCGGACCAGCGCCTCCAGCTTCCGAGCGGTGACCGGCACCGGCGCGTCCTCGTCCTGGCCTTTCATCCGCAGGTCGACGTAGAAGTCCTCGATGCGTGTCTTGGCCTCCTCTGTCATCGTCGGGAAGCAGTTTCGCTTCGCGTAGGCGATGTATTTCCGGAGAAGTCCAGGCTCGATGGTCGGAGCCACTTCGTCGGTGACGGTGTCAACCTCCTCCTCGGTGTAGTTCGAGGTCGGGTTGTTCGTCCGGTGGGTGTGCAGTTCACCCGCGTAGTTGGTCTGGACGATGTGCTGTGCGAGGTCACGGTCTTTCTCCTCGTCGGGCTCGTCGGTAACCGTGAAGATGAGGTCAAAGCGCGATATGAGAGCGGGTTCGAGATCGATCTGCTCGCCGATAGGCTCGTACTGGTCGAAGCGGCCGTACTTGGGATTGGCCGCACCGAGGAGGGAGCAACGGGACTTCAGCGTGGCGTTGATACCGGCCTTCGAGACGCTGATACGCTGCTGTTCGAGGGCCTCATGCATTGCCGAGCGATCCTCAGAGTTGTGGACGACCATTCCGTTCGCGACGAAGTTGTGTGTCCCGTCGACGGTGAGGTCGTAGACACTCGGCGTCCGCCGGGCCTCGATTTCATCGAGCACGGTCTGCAGTCGGTCCCGTGTCGCAGTGATACGGGAGATCGTCGACTGGTCGACATCGATGTCAGTCGCGAGCGCCGCACCCGAGATACCGTACTCGTCGATGCGCTCTTGCAGCGTTGTCCAATCGTCGACTACCGGGTCGTCAGCGAGTCGCCGTCGAGCCACATCGACGGCCTCGTCCACCGGACAATCCAGCAGTTCGGCTAGTTCTTGCCTGAGGGGCCCGATTCGGTCGTCATCGACTGTCGCCGGCACTGTCTCGACGCTGTCGACCTGGCGCCACTTCACGTCGCCGTGGACGAGGCCCCGCAGGTCGGAGAGCTCGGTCGATGCAACGGTTGCGACGATAGTCGCGAGTCGTGACTCGACGGTGTTCCGGAGGTCCGTATCGTCACCCCACAGTTGGGAAATTTGTTGCTGGCTGTAGTCAGTCGCCC
Organism: Haloarcula sp.; assembly: GCA_028275075.1. GTDB lineage: Archaea > Halobacteriota > Halobacteria > Halobacteriales > Haloarculaceae > Haloarcula. The sequence continues at coordinate 23,898 of JAQCNK010000124.1, forward strand.
CGGAGAGTTCCGATTGCGACACGTGGTAGCGCTCGCGGAGTGTTTCGAGGGTCGCCCAGTCGGCACCGTTGAGTCGATCGCGGTCCGCGGCCGCGGCGTGGCGGCGCGTCTCGAACCGCTCAAGAACGATCCGGGCACACCGAAGTGAGATATTCGCGTCTTCGTTCTCGAAGTTGCAATACGTCGCGTCGTCGAGACCGCATTCGGACTGGTACAGCCGGAGCGACTCCCGGCAATCGGCGAGCAGATCGCCACAGGACGGAACGACATCGAGTATCGTCCGATTGCCCGAGACACGATCGATAGCCTCATCCAGCGACCGCTGCTTTCGGTCGAGCGTGAATCCGACGTGCCGGGCGAACGCCGACAGCGAGTCAGCGTCGGTGATCGTGAGCGCGTACACGTCCCGGCCCTCGGAGCGCTCGCGCGTCTGGAGTTGCGAGGAGATACCAAACTCGAGTAACAACTGTTTCGCACTGAGCAAGAGTTCGTAGCTGGAAGAATGAATACGGACGTGCCGCTCGCCGACACCCCCCTCACTGTCGGCCAGCGCTCGGAGGAAGGCCGCTTTGGCCGCCCGCGAGGACTCCGTAACCGACTTCGGGAGTCGCTTGCCGTCGTACGTTTCCAGGTTCATCCCCGCGTCGAGGACCGCATCGGCGTACTGCTTCCCGGGGACCCGAACGGTCTCGACGCCGTCAGCCCGCTGCTCGCTCGGCGGGCGAACCGGTTCGGCGTCGAAGGCCACGCGACAGGCGTCCTCGAAGTCGGCAAGCAACTGCTCTTCGGCGTTAGTAAACCGGATGCCGTAGACGCCCGCTGAACGCTCGTAGTAGACATTACCGTCGCCAGCGAGATAGCCCAGCACCGACGCCAGCGCCGGCGAGACAGCGTCGTCGTCCGGTGCAGTCGGTGACTGACCGTCGGACAGCGCTGCGACGCCGCCGTCAGCGGCCGTCTCCCGAAGCGCTCGCGGGACGTACACCCAGTCACCGCCGGCGAGATCCGCAGCGTGGCGTTCGAGTCGCTCCCCGTCCTCGCGGACGAAAAACGGGTGGTCTGCGGTCGCAGTCAATCGCTCGCCACTTTCGAGAGTCACCCGAGTCAGGTCGTCTGGTGCGTCGTACTCGTGGATAGCAGTCACGGGGCGGGTGACCAACCGCCCATCATCGGTCATCGTCCAGACATCGAGATCACCGAACTCCCGAATGGTCCGGCCGTTCGACAACGTCTCGACGGCACCTGTCTCGGCAGCGTCGTGTGCGAGGTCCCGGATGCGCGAGATGCCATCGGCGCCGTGGACGAGCGTGTCGCCGGTGACACAGCTCATCTTATCCAGCTCGTCGACAGCGGCGATTCCCTGGTCAGCAAGAACGAGTGCCCCGGCTTCGAGCGTCCACTGCTGGCCATCGCCGAAGTCATCCCGCACAGCCGCTGCGGTGAGGCCAGCGCTCGAAGAGCCCTTGCCGGAGGTGTACACCGACCGGGGCGCGATTTGCTCGATGTACGACAGCATCTGCGAGTTGTGTGAGACGACGCCGTTCGAGATGTAGTTGTGTGTCCCCTCGATTTCGAGGTCGTAGACCCACTCCGCGCCTGGTTCGACTGGTTCGATGGACTCGATACGATCACGGTCAACGACAACTGTCCCGCCATCGGCGGCAACCGACTGATTCGGCGACGCAGCCATCTCGTTCGGGGCGGTCGCTACGACATCGCCAGTGTGTAATTCGTCCGCTTGCACAGCGGTAAAACGACCGTCAGACTGAACGAACAGCGGATGTGACGGTGTGACCGTAACCGCTCGACCGGTCGCGGTCCGAATCCGGTACATCCGGTCCGGCGCGTCACGTTTCCAGACTTTCGTTGCTTGCTGGTGGGCAATCGTGCCGTCGTTTTGGAGGGACGGGACCTCGATGTCAACCGAATCCCACACGCCGTCGTCTACAGGTTTGGGGTCGTCGAGATTCGATTCGACGAGTTCGCGTATCGGCTGCTCGCTTCCATCGGCGAGCGTGACCCGTGTATCTCCTTCGAGGCATTTCCCTGTTCCAGGGTCCCCGATCAGGAGCATATGGAGGTCCCCACGTATACGCGAGCCGTCAGGAAGCTGCTTGGAGACCCCGGAGAACAGCTGGAGCATCATCGCGAGCTTCTCCTTCTCGTAGCCGTAGATAGAGGGCGCGATTGCGCCGACCATCTGGTCGTAGATGTCGGACTCGTTTGAGAGTTCGACGATCTCCTTCTTGTCGGCGTCAGTGATGTCCATATCCTCGAACTGCTCGTCCTCGATGACGATGGAGACCCCGTCCATGTAGATGTCGAACATCGGGGACTTGTCCTGATCTGACCCCTGCTGGTCCAGTTTGAGGATGCCCGTCGCGCGGACGTGGTCGCCCGCCGTGACGATACCTGTAATGTCGTCCTCGACGCTGATGTCGATTGACTGTGGCGTCTCGCCGCCCCGAAGGCCTTCTGGGGATTCCTGAACCCGAATCTTCTGGGCGTCGATGAACTGCGACTGGTCGGTGTTCAGCCGGAAGGGGCCCTGTCGTTCACAGCCCTGGCACTCGTGGGGTTCCTGAAAGTCGCCGGCTGCCTGTGGAATCCGCGTGAGGGTCCCACAGCGCTGGCACTCGAAGGCCGCCTCGGTGACTTTGGGACGGACATCCGTCGCTTTGCGGACGATACCCTGCACCGAGATAAGGTTGCCGTGGTGTTCGTGGCGAATGGCCCGGATATCCTCCGAGTCAGGGAGGTTTCTGACTCGGACGTGAGCCTGCCCGAGCGAGACATCGACGGGCAGATCATACAGCCGCAGTGCCTCCTCAGCGAACTCCTGGAGTTGACTCGGTTTCGTGCGGTAGTCATCTGCCAGATCCGGATCGAAGCGGTAAAGATCGTCCCAGTCGATGTACAGCGACTTCTGGTCGTTGGGATACTTCTGGGCGAGCTCACCGATCTCGTTGCGGTAGTAGTTGCGGTAGAACTCCTCGAAGCGATCAATGAGTTCTGTGTTCTCGGCAGTCGCCATCTGAGTGTCACAGATTTGTGCGGGCTGGCGTAAGAAGGTTGGTATGGTGGGGTTGAACTCGACTCCGCCGGCGGATTAAAACCGGACAGCGTCGAGCGCCTCGGCCGCCTCGCGAGCCGCTTTCAGATGTTCACGAGCGCGGCGCGGGTCGTCGGTGTCGGCGGCCCGCTGTGCGAACCGGTGCACAGTCGCCGCGAGCGACGACTCGGCTGCCGACAGTTGCGCGGTCATCGAGCCGTCGGCGCTGTCACGGGGTTGGGTTGACGTTGGGGGATGGTCCGCAGTCGTCGTCTGCGCTGAGTGGCGGTCCCCGGTTGGTGTCGACGTGGTCTGGTCCGCCTCCTGGGCGGCTGCCACGTTGGAAGGGTCGCCCGCGCTTGTCTCCGGAGCGCCGTCCTCGGGGCCGTCGGCGGGAGCGTTCTGCTCGCTGCCAGTGGCGCCATCGCCAAACTGGACCGTGGCCTCGTCGCTCGGGTCGGCCACCTCAATGTGGTCGCCATCGGTGTCTGCCGACCCGTCCTCGGCGGACTGACCGCGAGCGACTGGCTTCTGGCAGGTTGGGCAGAACTCCTGGCCGTCATACCGGAAGACAGGGTCGCCACAGTCCGTGCAGTGGGCGTTGGTCATCGTCGCGCCCTTCAGCAATAACTCGCTCATCTGCTCGGTCGCCTTGCGATTTTCCTCCTGCTGGCCGTATTTCTCACGCAGTTTCTCGCGTTCGGCTTCCTTATCGAAGTCGCTCATACTGGGGTAGAGACGTGCGAGCGGATTATGGCTTGCGGGCGCGAAGGAAAGGTGTGGCACGGAAGCGACGGAGACCCATCGGGCCAGTGCTCCGGTGCGGGAGAAAAAGAAGCGTTTACCTCCCCGCGGGGACGACGCTTATCCGGCATGACAAAGGTAAGCATTGTCGGTGCGGCCGGAACTGTCGGTGCCGCCGCGGGCTACAGCATCGCTCTTCGGGACATCGCCGACGAGCTGGTCTTCGTCGACATCCCAGATAAAGAAGAAGACACCATCGGGCAAGCCGCGGACACGAACCACGGCATCGCGTATGACTCCAACACCAGCGTCCGGCAGGGCGACTACGCAGACACAGCCGGCTCCGACGTGGTTGTCATCACGGCCGGTATCCCGCGCCAGCCCGGTCAGACCCGCATCGACCTGGCGGGCGACAACGCCCCCATCATGGCGGATATCCAGTCGTCACTGGACGAGCACAACAGCGACTACGTCTCCCTGACCACCTCCAACCCCGTCGACTTGCTCAACCGCCACCTCTACGAAGCGGGCGACCGCCCGCGAGAACAGGTCATTGGGTTTGGCGGGCGGCTGGATTCCGCGCGCTTTCGATACGTGCTCGCAGAGCGCTTCGACGTGCCGACGACCAACGTCGAAGCGACGATTCTGGGCGAACACGGTGACGCGCAGGTACCCGCGTTCTCGAAAGTCCGGGTTGACGGCCGCGACCCCGAGTTCACCGCCGACGAGCGAGAGGAGATTCTAGGCGATCTACAGGAATCGGCGATGGACGTCATCGAGCGCAAAGGCGCAACCGAGTGGGGGCCGGCCCGTGGCGTCGCCCACATGGTCGAGGCCATCGTGCGCGACACCGGGGCAGTGTTCCCCGCGTCGGTCAAATTGGAGGGCGAGTTCGGACACGAGGACACCGCGTTCGGCGTGCCCGTTCGGCTGGGCAGTAACGGCGTCGAGGAGATAATCGAGTGGGATCTCGATGACTACGAGCAGGAGCTGATGGCCGAGGCCGCCGAAAAGCTCGAACAACAGTACGACGAGATTGCCTGATACGGACTGGTGTACGCTCTTACCGACCTACGAGTCGGGCGATCACCTCAACAATCGTGTGTAAGACTACAACTCACCCCTCGTTTCGAGTGGGGTCACGCGTGAGGGCGGAAAATCAGAAGAGACGGACGAGCTACTCCTGGATCGCTTCGGGAACTTGGATGGAGTAGTGGCCGTCCTCCTGTAGAGCGACGATGTACTCCTTGCGGTCGTACAGCTCCATCAGGTTCAGCTCGTACTGGCCCGGTGCGAGGACTTTGACAGACTCGAACTGTTCGTTGAGTTCCTCGCGCAGTTCCTGAAGATCCGGCTGGTCATCGTCAGCCGGCGGTTCGACCGACGCAGCCGCGTCGGCACTCGGCGGCTCGGAGTGGCTGTCGCTGTCATCGGTGCCCACGTCGGGCTGGTCATCGTCGGCTGGCGGTTCGACCGACGCGGCCGCATCGGCACTCGGCGGCTCGGAGTGGCTGTCGCCGTCACCGATGTCATGGTCAGGCAACTCGTCCGGTGAACTGTCGTGATCAGGCAACTCGTCCGGTGAAACGACACCCCCGCGGGCGCTCGCTTGCGCGGCGTCCTCGGTGTCGGTCGGTCTAGCGTCGATGTTGTCCGAGCCGCTGTTGGTCGGCCAGGCGTCGACGTTGTCCGAGTCGGTGTCGGTCGGCCAGGCGCTGATGTCGTCCGAGTCGGAGTCGGTTTCCTCAGCGCCGGTGTCGCCCGAATGGGCCGCCGGCTCAGCGCCGACGCTCGGTTCGTCCTCGCCGCCCACGAGGTCCCGGGCTTTCGCTGCCGTTTTCCCGACCTTGGCGACGGCGCTGTTGGCACCCGGTGGCTCAGGCGGCTCGGGAGGATCGTCCTCGGGTGGCGGGCTATCGGCTCCCTCTGGCCGGAACTGGAACTTGTTGCCGCCGCAGTTCGGACAGCCAGACAGCATCTTCTGGGAACCGTCCTCAAAGCCGCGGCCGCAGTTCGTACACTGGTGTGGCATTATTTCCGTGAGACGAGCGCACTGATGAGGTCCTTGTCCTTGTGGAGGGTCTCAAGCTGGTTGGCCGGACCGATGACCGTGAGTTTCTTGGGTGAGTTGTTCCCCATGATCCGGTCCAGAAGACTCGCGTCGGCGGCTTCGGATTTTGGGTAGCTCTCGATTTCGATACCGTTGAACTCGTCGGGGCTGATCTCAGTCATAGTGACCTCTATGAGTCTGGACTCCTCGTCCGGGGAGAGTCCTTCTTCGAGGATGACAATGTTGCCGTCACGGACGCCATCGAGGATGAGCCGTATCTTCTCCATGGACGTGAGCCCGTTCATGCGTTCCCCGCTGATGAGGTCGATCTGGACGCCGTCGCCTGGGTCTTTCACTTCCGGCATCTATATCACCCGAAGTACTCCGCTATCTTGTCGTAGACTTCATCCATGTTGTCCCCTTCTAGAGCCGACAGCGGGATGGTCTCGTGCTGTTGGTAGGCGTTGCTGATTCGCTGGACCGACGCGTCCTCGAGATCGATCTTGTTCGCCAAAATCAGGACTGGGAGGTCCTGGCTCTCGATGATACCGATGAGCATCGTGTTCACTTGCGT
>JAQCNK010000127.1 GCA_028275075.1 Haloarcula sp.
GCGATCATCATCGGCGGTGTCTTCGGTGCCCTGGGCGCGCTGGTCGGTGAGGCCGGTCAGCGTGTGTTCTACGCCCACGGTGACACCCACGTGGACCCGCCCGCGTTCGCTATCTTCGTCTGCACGCTGCTCATCGGCATTCTGAACCTCGCCGGTGTCGCCGACCCACTGTTCGCCGCCTTCTAAATCATCCGACCGACGTCGGATTTTCATTTTTGTACGACCACTCGTAGTCCGAGAACGCTGTAGCACCAATGAACATAGAAGCCAGAATCAAGCGACGCCAGCGACGGGACGGTGAGCCTCGCTTGGTTCAGGACTACGAGACACTGTCGCCGGTGACCCATATCGACGAACCGGCAGACAGGGGTCCGCTGCTCGATCGGTTGCTCGATCACCTGGACCCAGTTTTCAACGGGAAGTTGCCGGCGAACGCGTATCTGTACGGCCCGAGCGGAGTCGGCAAGAGCGCCGTGATTACGGCGCTGTTCCGTCATTTGAACCGACTTCCCACTGAGACTCGAACCGTCATTCATACGACGACTCGGGCACAGTCAATGACTTCCCCCTCGTTCGTCTATGTGGATACCAGACAGACCACGAGCGAGTTCGCGTTCTACCACGCAGTGCTCGATGCGCTGGTCGAGGAGACCGTCCCGGAGCACGGTATCGGCACGGAGACGCTACGGGCCCGGCTCCACGAAGAGCTGGACGGCTCGCGGACCGGCGTCGTCGTCGCTGTCGACCACGTCGGTGAACCCCGGAGCACCTCCGAAAGTGACCTCGTCGATCTGTTCGCCGGGCTCCCGAGCAACGTGAGCTGGCTATCGATGGGACGGAAGCGACCGGCCGAGACCGAACTCTCCGAGTACACTTCTGAATCTATCCGCGTCGACCCCTACAAGCAGCAGATGCTGGTCGACGTGTTGATGACACGGGCGTCTGTCGGGCTTGCACAGCAGGCAATCGATCACCAGCTTGCAAACGAGATAGCCGCATGGGCTAACGGGAACGCACACAACGCCCTGGCCGCACTGTTCATCGCGACCCATCATGCCGAGCAAGCCGATCGGTCATCGTTGAACAGAAGCGATGTCGAGGCGGCCATCGAAGAGATTCCGATCCCGTGTGTCTCGTTGGGTATCGTCCTTGCGCTACCCGCGAATAGACAGGCAGTGCTGCGAGAGCTAATCGACCTCGACGAGGAGGAGCGGTCCTCTGTCACGGCGACCACGGCGGCGATCGCGGCCTCCGAGAACGTCGACCTCTCGCTCGGAACGGTAAAGCGATTTCTGTACGAGATGGCGGAAGCGGGAGTTGTCGAACGCGTGCAGGCAGCCACCCAAGGTGGACAGGGGCGGCCGCCGAGCCGGGTTGAACCGCGGTTCCCGCCGACAGTATTCCGACGACTCTACGACCTCGGTTGATTGGCTGTCGTCGGATCGCCGGTCCCGCCAGTCAATGCGGAGGCCAGTGCGCCGCGGACCACGACATCGTCCCCATGTGTCGTCAGTTGGATGTCCGGGATATTCGCCATCACCATATCGTCGAGGCGCTCTCGAATGGGGTCCAAAATCTGGTTCGGGTTGTTGATGGCAACAGCACCTCCGATCGAGATGACCAGCGGGGCGAAGGCGTGGACTATATTGGCGACACCGATAGCGTTCCAGTGTGATATCTGGTCGAGAACGTGGGTCGCAAAGTCGTCCTCGCCGGCGTATTCGAAGACGTCTGCAGCAGTGAAATCCCCGGTTTCGATCGGCAACGCAGTGTCGACGGGATCGTCACGGTGGAGCTGGGTGGCATAGTGGGGGATATTTTCACCCGAGCAGTACGCTTCCCAGTGGCCATCGTGGCCACAGCCGCAGGTCATGAATCCATGTGGATCGATGGTCAGATGGCCGATCTCCCCAGCGTTGGCGTCCCAACCCCGGAGGACATTCCCGTCAACCGCGACCCCAGCGCCGATACCGGAAGAGATGGTGAGATACACCATGTCATCGGGGTTCCGGTCGGCGTAGTAGCGCTCGCCGATGAGCCCGGCGTTGGCGTCATTGTGAAGGGAGACACGGTCAGTATCAAATAGGTTCCCGACCGGTCCTGTCAGCGGGATTCGAGTGATGGAGTCGGGCAGATTCGCGGGGTTCTCAACGGCACCGTCGGCCAGATCCAGCGGCCCGAACGCGCCGATACCAGCCGCAATAACTTCCGACGGCTCGATATCGGCCGCCTGGCATGCGGCCCGCAACGCGTCTAGAACGGCCTCAGTCACGTCGATACCCGTCGGTCCGCGCGGAGTGTCACGCTTGTGCGAGGCGATTACCGCCCCATCAGCGTCACCGATAACTGCTCTGATATGCGTCGCACCGAGGTCAACCCCAGCGTATGCGCCCATTTGGTCAGACGGTGGCACCTTGAGTACTTAATAGCACAGATTCGGTGTAGCGCTATCGGTCGGTGAGTGGCTCGCGGCCCGCAGCCTCCTTGTAGACGACACCGCGCTCGGCGTCAAGAGTGAGGATGTCACCGTCTTCGATGCGGTCAGGTAGTTCCGCCCCGCCGACCATCGGGATCGAGAGCTCACGGGCGACGATGGCGGCGTAGTTCGTGGTACTCTCTTGGGCGTCGACAATCCCGCTAATCCGGTCTGTCTCGCCAGTGAACTCCCCATCGAACTCCTCAGGGACGACGAGGATGGCGCCGTCGGGCGCACCAGAGATATCGCCGTTCTCGACGTGGTAGGCGGGTCCGGTCGCAAGCCCCGCAACGATGGCCTGGCCCCTGACGACCATCTCGGCGGCTACGTGGACTTTCAGCATGTTCGCGGTGTTCATCCCTTCCAGTTTAGTCATCATGCCCGAGAGGACGACGACTGTGTCCCCGCCTTCTGCGGCATTCGTGTCCAAGGCAGCCTGGACCGCGCTCTGGATGACCGCGTCAGCGCCGTCGTTCGTGTACTCGGTCGTGACGGGCATGATGCCCCAAGAGAGCGCCAGTTTTCGGCGAACCTGATCACTGGGCGTCGAGGCGACGATAGGGATCGATGGGCGGTACTTCGCGGCCTTGAGTGCGGTGTAACCTGATTCGGAGGCAGCGACCACGGAATCGGCGTCAACGTCGCGTGCGAGGAAGCGCGCCGAACGGGCCAGCGCATCCGTTCTGGTATTGCCGGCGTCGGGGATCCGCTGTTCGCGGGACTCGGCGTACTCTTCGCTGCCCTCGACATCCCGTATGATCCGGTCCATCGTGTCGACGACACTAGCCGGGTGATCACCGATTGCTGTCTCGCCTGAGAGCATCACGGCGTCGGTCCCGTCCAACACAGCGTTGGCCACGTCGGAGGCCTCGGCACGGGTTGGTCGGCGAGAATGAATCATCGAGTCGAGCATCTCCGTCGCGGTGATCACGGGGACACCAGCTTCATGACATTTCCTGATGACGCGTTTCTGGATGATCGGGACATCCTCGAGTGGCATCTCGACGCCGAGGTCGCCACGGGCGACCATGATACCGTAGGCGGCCTCGATGATGCTGTCGATGTTCTCGACGGCACCGGCGCGTTCGATTTTGGCGATGATGGGAATATCAACCCCTTTCTCCTCCAGGGCATCGTTTATCTCGTAGATTGCCTCACCATCACGGACGAAAGAGGCGGCCACGAAGTCCGGTTCCTTCTCGGCGGCAACCTCAATTTCGCGCCGATCGTTCTCTGTAATCGTAGCGAGGTCCAAGTCGACCCCGGGGACGTTGACGCCCTTCCGGGCGCCCAGTTCGCCACCGTTCTCGACGCGAGCGACAACAGTGTCGCCGTCGACACTCTCGATGGTGGTCTCGATTCGGCCGTCATCTAGCAGCACTCGATCGCCCGTGTTCGCACTCCCGATAGACTGAGAGAGCCCAACTTCTGTCGGAGTGGCGTCATCCCCCACGGTGAACGTCACCGACGACCCCGAATCGAGATGAATCGGCTCCTCAATGGGGGCAGTTCGGACTTCGGGACCCGGCATGTCGAGCATCGAGGCGACAGGTGTGTCGACCTTCTCGTCGACCTTCCTGATGCGGTCGATCATCACCCGGCGGTGTTCGGGCGAGCCGTGGCTGGCGTTGAGGCGGGCGACAGACATACCAGCATTTGCCAGTGACTCTATTTGTTCGACGGACTCGCTGGCCGGTCCGAGTGTACAGACGATCTTCGCACTACGCATCGACAACGCCCCCAGCGTAACTGCGGTACAGCAACGTCGGTAGTTCAGTCATACTCCACCGTACCGAGCCAGGGGATAAGAAGCTTATCAGACACCGTAGTGT
>JAQCNK010000128.1 GCA_028275075.1 Haloarcula sp.
GGCCGTCGGGTCGTCGAGCGGGCTGTCGAGGGCGACGCCTTTGCCCACGCCGACTATCTGAACGTCAACGTCCCCGGGCCGGACGCGGCCGTCACCGGCGTGGCGGTGACCCGGGCAACCCCGGAGTACGACATGCACGCGGACCTGACCGACGGGGGGTTTCGGCTCCACAACCCGCTGTGGGCGGAGATGGCTGCCGGTGAGATCCCCGACGGCCGGGGGACCGACCGGCACGCGCTGCTGGAGGGACGGGTCAGTGTCTCGCCGCTATCGTTGCGGTCCGCCGACGAAGCGGGGTTCGAGGAGTTGGAGCCGCTGTTCGACGCTGTCGCGGACTGAGCCGCCCACCACACCGGAGGGCAACGCAGACGCCACCCTCGGGGTCGCCGCGTGACGCGAGCGCGCCGGGGACCGGGCGACCGGCGGCGCCGCCCCCGGCCCGGCCGACGCCCGGGGCGAGGGTTTTTGTACGAACGGGTGAACAACTGTCGGCATGGTAGAGGCGTTGGCCGTCGCCAGCGGGAAGGGGGGGACGGGAAAGACGACCGCAACTCTCGGACTGGGGATGGCGCTCGCCGACGAGTACGACGTGACCGTCATCGACGCCGACACCGGGATGGCAAACGTTCTGTTTCACACCGGGCTGTCGGACATCGGGACGACACTACACGAGGTGCTCGCCGGCGAGGCACCCGTCGCGGCGGCTACCTACGACCGCTTCGGGATGCAGGTGGTCCCCTGTGGCACCTCACTTGCCGGCTTTCGCGAGAGCGACCCCGCACGCCTCCGGGCGGTCGTCGCCGACCTCGCCGCCGACACCGATGTCATCCTGCTCGACGCCCCGGCCGCGCTGGGTAGCCGACAGGGTGTGTTGCCGGTGGTGCTCGCGGACCGGGTGGTGGTGGTACTCCAGCCGACTATCCCCTCGCTGTCGGACGGTCTCAAGGCCCAGGAGTACGCCCACACCTACGACACGGCGGTCGCGGGGTTGCTGTTCAACCGGGTAACCGACGACGCCAATATCGAGGTGGTCAGCGAGCGGGCAGAACGCTACTTCGAGGGGGAGACGCTGGCAGCCGTGCCCGAGCGCGAGGTGGTCCGGGCTGCGCGGCGGGCCGGTGAGCCACTGCTCGCACACGCGCCGGAGTCGGAGCCGGCAGTCGCCTACCGGACGGCGGCGGCGGCGCTCGGGGTGCGCGAGCGCGACTCCGGGGCGGTCGCCGACCGCTTCCGGAGCGCGGTCGTTCCCGACCAACCCGCACCTGTTTTTCAGTAGCGCGACTGTTCAGATATTCAGGTCGAAAGCTCGTTCGCGGTACACCGATTCGATATCCGTGTAGTAGGTGTGGATGTACTCATTGATGCTTGCTCGGTCCTCGGGGTCAGTGCTCCCAGCTCGGTCTCCACGCAAATACTTGATCAACTCCCGGTTCATGTCCGCCTCGACTCGCCAGTACGTCGTGAACCAGTGCCGACCGAAGTGGCTGGTGACGGCTCGGTGTTCCTCCGTTTCCTCGTATTTCGGGTGGAAGACCGCCTTCCAGACGCTGTTGACCGCTTGCTTGGTGAGGGCCATGTGACGAGTCTTCGAGAGGAATACCTCAGCTGTCCCGTTCGTCGGCCGAAGTAGGAGATACTGGGATAGAATCCGACACGATTCATCGTCAAGTGGAAGCACTCGCGGGCAGGGTGATTTGTTCCCCTCACGGTCGTGTGGGATGTAGACCACGTTCTGTTTGTCTTCAAATGCCCGATGGTTACCGAGTCGCTCATACTGTCGGCTGATTTCACTACCGGCGATACTCACGTCGCTTATTCTGAGATTACACAGTTCTGTTACTCGAAGTCCCAATTTCAATTGTAGTGTCAGGATCGCCAGGTCACGGATGTTGGTCACCTCCCCAAGAATAGTTCGCAGTTCCTCAAGAGAGATTCTCGGCGGCTTCTTCGGTTCCTGCTCCGAGAAGTCTACTTTCTTTTTTGTCAGTTGGAATGGGTTGTAATCGTGCGGATGAGGGAACGCTGGATCGTCTTGCCAATACTCATATGCGACGTTCAGCAGCTCTAATTTTGAGATGATTGTCTTGTCGGCGTTCCCCTTCGTCTCACGTTCGTATTCGATGAAATCGTGGACATGTTTTTCGCTTGGACAGGCCGGGTGTCGTCCCTCCCGTTGCATGTGGTCGCACCATTGACGGAAGACACGATCATATTCGTTCTGGGTGCGCTCAGTCAAATCACGTGAGTCCACAACCTCCGACTTCACGATATCAAGCGGCCCACTCTCCAACTGCGCGAAGGCAGCTTCCAGTTGCTCTTCGAACTCGGCAAGCGGGTCAAGGCTTCTGCC
>JAQCNK010000131.1 GCA_028275075.1 Haloarcula sp.
GAGCACCCCACCACATCCGGACGGGCACGATTACCTGGCTGCTGAACATTGGCTGGCCGCCCCAGGACGTTGCCGAGCGGGTCAACGCGACGCGGAAGACCATCGAACAGCACTACGACAAAGCGACTCCCGAGCAGCGACGCGAACGCCTCCGTGAGCGAATGGAGGACCGGCGCCGCTCGCTCGTCGAAAGTTTGGCTTTCGATACCGATGACTAACACGAATCAGAAACCGAACGGAGAGTGTACTGAGACCCCTACGAAACGGGATACATCAAAATCGCGCCGGCCCATTTTATACGGGTCGACAGAACGATTGAGAGAAGTCGGTTCGCCAGACCCCGGCGAATATCTATCAGGGCTTCTGTCGACCCGTATACGCTTCTCCAACTGAGAGTCTAATAGAGGGAGTGAATTTCTCTGGATGACATCCACTTTTGTTCTCGACTGCTCGGAATCGTTTCTTTATCAGCATACTGTACGCTCAAACTAACCGTCGTGGTCTCTGAGAGCGATCAATGAATAGAGAACGCAGTTAGTTGTGTGTGCCTTCATAACATTGCTCATAATAACTTATTACACGAAAAGTCACTATAATTGAGTTACCGGGCAGATGGACGACCACACCTACGCCAACAGACCCACACAGACGGGCCGCGGGCTCGCGCCGTCGGTGGCGCTCAATCCATCGGCGTTCTATAGCCTGTATCTTGGTAGTCTTGCGCTTCCAGAGAAAATCACCGTACCCAAGCCTCGGTAGTCACGCTACTGAGTGGCCGTCTTGGCCTGCGGCCGGGCGAAATCCAGCACCTCCACGAGGGGTGGATCGACTGGAATCGCGGCGAACTCCGTATTCCTGACCGCGATCCGTGTGCCTGCGAACTCTGTTGGCAGACAGCGCGGAACGCCCAGCGCGCTGGTGACGGCCGCCGGCTCAACAAAATCATCACCGAAACCATGTGGACCTCGCCCGGCGGCGGTCGCACCATACCGTTCGCGTGGTCAAACCGCCTCACCGCCGCGCTGGCGACCGTCTGCGAGGAGGAATACCTCGATGTTACTGTCGAATCCATCGCCCAGTTGATCACCGCAAGCGCGGAGCTTGCACAGGGACTTGACCCCACAGCCATCAACTTCCGCACACTGCGTGCGACCGGCGCGTCGTTTTTCGCTGACACCGGGTTCCCGGCTCATCGCGTAGCAGGGCTCCTTGGCGAACCGTCAACTGTGGCCCGTGAGTTTACCCGCCGCGAAGGTGGGGACGCTCGCGAGCAACTATTCCGGCTGTTCGGTGCGAATTCAGAGGAGGCCGCTCCCGAGGAGACCTACGCGCTTTTGACCGATCCCGAACCGTTCGAACAGGAGCCGTTCAACCCGTCCACCTACGACGCAGACTGGCGGCATGACCGCGCCGAACGGGTCGCTCAGGACGATGAGCCGCTTCGTAATCCCCGGCCGGTAACAAATCAGACGGAGACAACACTCGACCCGGGCAACCTTGGCACGCGTCGACATCTTGACACCGATAGTGATCTTGTTAGGGAGGATAACGCAGCCACGACGCTCCGACAATGGGTTCACGATCAAGAAGAGACACGACGCAATGACACCGGATCGGCGACCCAAACGTCGCCCACACAGGCCGATGCTACTGGGCCGTCTGTTTCGTCGGGGACAGTCATTACCGATCCGCAAGAGCATATCGACGGTGAGCCGCTGTTTACCGCAGAGACGGAGGTCGCCTGTGTCGACATTGCAGACGGTCAACCCGTTGCCTGTCGCGTTTTCGTTGGTCCTGAATCACTGTTGCTAATCCACGATGACAACGAGATGGCTCCCCCCGACGCTAAACAGATCGAGCTCGCGTCAGTCGTTGGCCAATCGATAGACTACGTGCCCTCACAGCTTGCGGACACCTTTGACTCAACAGTCGGCATCGCTTACGATGAGGGTGAGGGCCAAAACATCGCGGTACTCGCACTAAGTGGCAACAAACGCGTTAGGATCACTAATATAGTATTTAAGCAAGTGCTGTCGGAGTGCCCAGTCTTTGTCACTCATCCTGCAAAGCGCGGTGGGCGGGTGACAGATAACGAACCGGTGGCCGGGCAGCTAACTGCCGATAATCGCTCGTTTTCGATCAAAACCTCAGATGATCACACACCGGATTTCAGGATCAGACTTAGGGATATCATGGATATTGGTACTGAACGGCAGACTATCGATGGTGACGAGCGGTGGAGCCTCTCCATCAAACACCTCACAGACGACGGTGCCGCGAATTCGAAGATTACTGCCCGCGACGATAGACAGTACAAACTACTCCGCCAGTTTGCCAAACGTGAATATAAAAAGCGTAAACACCAACTCAAAAAGCTATCACTCAGCGATGATGAGAAGGAGGTGCTTGTCGCGCTGTACTCGGCCAGTAACCAGATGGATATCTCGATGATTATTGATAAAGACGCTGACGAGTTCCAGGCTATTATCAATTCGTTGAATAACTCAGGATTGGTTCGCACGGGCGGAAGCGGGGCGGAACTCACTGGTCTCGGGCGGGTGGCGGTCAATCGCAAGGTCGAGGATGTAAATGTGTAGCCTGCTGGCAACGTCAATTAATTGCCATCTGGAAGTAGGCGTGGAATGTGTGTCTCGTGATATTATTTCATCTTGACCACGGCTCTAAAGAATCGGTGTCAACGAAAATCTGCACTCTAGCCCAGCTGGGTCTCGAAAGTGAGGTCGCACGCCCAGCTCATCCTCCTGAACTGAGCCAGCATCTCGGCTACACACCGCCGCCGTTGATCGACCGGATAGCTGAAGATGGCCAGAAAATCCATCAGGAACGACCGATTCTCCAAGAGAGACTCGCTACCGCTACACAACAGGAGATAGCGAATTAGCTAAAGACGGATGCCACTGGAACCTGATGGATTGTACATTCCGTCTCGTTCACGTTCTACAGACCCTCGAATGAGGTCAGAAACGGAATCCCACTCTGGGTGATTATCAACAAAATCGTGCCATTCGTCTCGGGTCGATGGGTGGACTCTGGCCGGGGACGGTAACACGTTAATATCGACCAGCGGCCCGATAGCCGCATCGTCTCGCAAGAACTCGTGGGGCGAAGTCGTCATCGCCGGACGCTAGTTGCTAATCGGTGATGAACTTATACTGGTGGCTGTAAGTTCGCAAAGATATTCGACACCCCGGGGTGGCGAATTACTTCAGTTTGTTACAGCCACCAGTATTATTCGTCGTGACCGCCGCCGTCGGTGACTGCGGCCGACTGCGGTCCCTCTGGGTCGCGGTCGTTACTCTCGACCGGTTGGGCCGGGTTTCCGACGACCGTTGTCTCGGGGGCTACATCATCAACGACGACGGCACCGCCCCCAACCGTCGCGTTCTCCCCGATGGTGACGGGACCGATGAGCGTCGCGTTGGCGCCGACGGTGACCCCATCTTCGAGCGTCGGGTGGCGCTTCTCTCTGCGCATTGACTTCCCGCCGAGCGTCACGCCATGGTACAAGAGGACATCGTCGCCGACGACGGCTGTCTCACCGATGACAGTGGCCATGCCGTGGTCGATGAACAGTCGCTCGCCGATATCGGCTCCGGGATGAATCTCGACGCCGGTGAGCAGTCGGCCAAGGTGGGAGATGAGCCGGGCAGTGAAGCCGTGATCGTGCGCCCACAGCGCGTGGGCGAGGCGGTACAGCCAGACTGCGTGTAGGCCAGGGTATGTGAGGACGACAGCCACGAGGCTGGTCGCCGCGGGGTCCTTGGCCAACGCCGTGCGGATATCGTCTCTGAGTGTTTCGAGCATCGTGGAGTCAGTGGGTGGAAGCGACAGTCGTGCTATCGGGAGAAGACGCCGCTCAGAAACAGCGGAGCGGATCCAGACAGCGTCGCTGACTGCCGATTCGACCGGGAGCGCGATGGCACCCACCTTTCATGCTGACAGTTCATCGCCGGACGTGTATAAATACAGTGGGAGTGTGAACTGGCGCGCTACTCGAAGTGGTTTCCGGGGAGAGAAACGTTCAAACGTCGGCCGCCAGTGGGGTCACATGTCATGGGTCTAAAGGACATCGAGACGATTGCAGTGCTCGGCGCTGGCAACATGGGCCACGGCATCGCCGAGGTGGCCGCGCTTTCTGGCTACGAGGTCCGGATGCGCGATATCAAAGCGGAGTTCGTGCAGGACGGGTATGACAGCATCGAATGGTCCCTGAACAAACTCGCCGAAAAGGACCAACTCACGCAGGACGAGGCCGACGGTGCTCTCGAGCGTGTCACACCGCTGGTCGATGTCGAGGAGGCTGTTGGTGATGCGGACGTAGTCATCGAAGCCGTCCCCGAGAAAATGGAGATAAAGAAGGATGTCTACACCGACATCGAGAAGCACGCCCCCGACGGAGCTATCTTCGCAACCAACACCTCCAGTCTCTCTATCACCGAGCTATCGGAGGTGACCGACCGGCCCGAACAGTTCTGTGGGATGCACTTTTTCAACCCACCCGTCCGGATGCAACTCGTCGAAGTCATCACCGGTGCCCACACCAGTGACGAGACGCTAGACACAATCGAGGCACTAGCCGATGAGTTCGATAAGCGTCCTGTCCGGGTGCGGAAAGACTCGCCAGGATTTATCGTCAACCGCATTCTCGTCCCACTGATGAACGAGGCCTGCTGGCTCGTTCACGACGACGTGGCGACCATCGCCGAAGTCGACTCGACGACGAAGTTCGATATCGGACTGCCGATGGGTGCATTTGAACTCTCTGACCAGGTCGGCAACGACGTCGGCCTGCACGTGCTGGAGTACATGCACGAGATGCTGGGTGCGGCCTACGACCCGTGCCCGCTGCTTGAGAGAAAAGTCGACGACGAGAAGCTTGGCAAAAAGACCGGCGAGGGATTCTACGACTACGACAACGGCGGTGCCGAAATTCCGCGCGATCAGTCCCGTGAGAAAGTCAAACACCGTTTGCTTGCCGTGATGGCCAACGAGATCGGAAAGCTCGTCGAGAATGACGTGGCCCCGGTGGCCGACATCGACGAGGCCGTGATGCTCGGCGGCGGCTTCCCGGACGGACCGGCCAAGATGGCTGACAAGGCAGGAGTTGAGACGCTTGTCGAGACCCTCGAAGACGTCTACGACCAGACCGGTGAGGAGCGGTACGAACCCTCGGACGGGCTGGTCGACGCGGCCGCTGAGGGCGGCTTCTATGGCAGTGATGAAGCGGGCGAGGTCACGTACGATACCATCAACGTCGAACATCTGGAGGGGTCGGTCGGCCACATCGAACTCGACCGTCCCCACCGGATGAACACAGTCAGTGTAGAGATGCTCAGCGAACTCGGCGATGCAATTGATCGTCTCAACGAGGACGAGGAGGCACGTGCCATCCTGCTGACCGGTGCCGGCGACTCCGCCTTCTCAGCGGGCGCGGATATCCAGTCGGCCGCGACGAACGCCACGACGCTTGACGGCGTCGAACTCTCGAAGACGGGTCAGGAAACGTTCAGCAAGCTGGAAGACTCCCCAATGCCGGTTGTTGCGGGTATCGACGGCTATACCCTTGGTGGTGGGATGGAACTCGCAACCGCCGCCGACATGCGTGTGGCCTCGGAGAGTTCTCAGTTCGGACAGCCCGAACACGACCTCGGCCTGCTCCCCGGCTGGGGTGGGACACAGCGACTCGCCAACATCGTCGGTGAAGGTCGCGCTAAGGAGATCATCTTCACTGCGGATCGCTACGACGCCGCGGAGATGGCCGAATACGGCTTCGTAAACGAGGTCACCAGCAGCGACGAGTTGCTTGACGCCGCGACCGAACTCGCTCGGGACCTGGCTGCCGGTCCGCCTATCGCGATGGATTTCACCAAGCGGGCGATACACGCAGGTCGGGTTGACGAGGACGCTGGCCTCGAAGTCGAATCACAGGCCTTCGGACATCTCTTCGCGACGGAGGACCTCATGGAGGGACTGACAGCCTTCAGCGAGGACCGCGACCCAGAGTTCGAGGGTAAGTAACGTCCCGCCCGCCGGCTCTTTCCCAAACACGGAGCGGTTTCGAGCCCCGTGTCACTGCCCCACAGGTAGTCGAGAATTCGATGGGGTTAAATTGGTGCACTCAAGAGTTGGTGATACGCTCGGTTGGTGTAGTCCGGCCAATCATCTTGGCCTTTCGAGCCGAGGACCAGGGTTCAAATCCCTGACCGAGCA
>JAQCNK010000134.1 GCA_028275075.1 Haloarcula sp.
GAGACGAGCCGTTCTCGAACGCTCTCGCCGCCGGTACCGTGGATAGTTCCCAACACCGCGCTGTCGCCGCCGCCGACGCGCATCGCCTCGTAGAGAACGCTCGCCTCCTCGCCCCGAACTTCGCCGACGACGAGAGCGCCGTCACCGAGACGGAGTGCGGTCCGTAGCGCGACCGTCGCGTCGACTGAGGGACCGTCACCGCTTGCGGTCCGCAAGGGCTGGACATCCCGACCGGCCGACTGGAGCGCTGCGATCGGCAGTTCGGGGGTATCTTCGATGACAACTGTGCGAACGGTCCGGGGGAGCTCCCAGAGCAGTGCCCCGAGTGTTGTCGTCTTCCCGGCCCCCCGGGGTCCGGCAACGAGACACGCCGCCCCGCGGGAAACGGCGACTGACAGCAGGCCGGCGACCCGCGGCGGCACACTCCCGTTCTCGACGAGATCAGCGAGCCGGAACGACTCCTGGTCGTGGCCCCGGAACGCGAAGCCGACACCGTCGCTGACGGGTTCGGTGACGCCGGCGACACGGACCCGACGGCCGGCGACGGTTGTCGTCGCGTCAAGCGTCGGACTCGCCCGCGAGAACGCCCGACCACTGGTACGGCGGAACGTCGAAGCGAGGGTGCGAACACCCCGGTCCGTCAGCCGGACATTCGTCCGGAGCGTCTCACCGTCGGCGCGCACCCGGAGTCGAGTTTCGTCCACAGGGGCCGTCGCGAACACGTCCGAGACGCGTGTGTCGGCAAAGATGTCTTCGAGGATACCGAGTCCCTCAGTGTGTTTCCGAAGCGCGCTCGCGATCAGGGTCGCCGTCTGGCCGTCATTGGCAGCGCGTTCGGCAGCCTCTTCGGGGGATACTGGGTCGTCGGTTGATGTCGCAAGCCGTTCAACGGCATCAGACAGTGCCGCTGTCGCCGCCGCGTCGAACTCGTGTTCGCGCGGACGAATATGGTAGCTGTCGAGTTCCTCTGCCGGCGTCTCGTACCGCCGGACAGTCGCACCGGTTGCTACTGTCTGACGATCTCTGAGCGTGGCTGCGTCCGGAGGTGTGGCGGCAATGCGGGCGTCGCTCACCGTCGGGCCGACGTATGGGTCGAGCGCCCGCCCAGTAGCGACACCTTCGGCAGCGACCGCGAGACCGGTTTCAGCCGCCAAGTCGGCGACGTGGCCCGCCCGGCCGGTCGCCTCGGTCGCAGCGGCCAGTGGCTCCCGTCGCGCGCGCTCGGCCAGGCGCTCATCGGTGGCCGCGACCCGCGCGGCGAAGCGCCCAGCCGCCACCAGCAGGGCCGCGTCGGCGTCGAGATACGCCCGCTCGATGCCGTCGCTGGTGGTAACGACACTCTCGACACCCCCACGACCCAGCGCTTCGACGACAGTCGCGAGACAGTCTGGGGCCTCGCCGAGGCGTCCGCTCCCGGGGCAGTCAGCGGCATCGACTGCCAAGGTCGTGCGCTCAAACTCGGTCTGACAGCGACAGTCCGGTTCTGGATCACTGTCTGTGAACCACTCACGCATCGGTCTCACCGCCCAGTCGATTCACTGTCAACACGACCGCTCCGGCCCGCAACCGCAGTTCGAACGCGAGCCGGTGGATGCCCGGCTCGCGGAGTGTCAGCGTCCCGCCACCGGCGGCACGCACTGGCACGGGGGCAAGGCGCTTGCTGCTGTGTCTGGCGCCGACGTGCCAGGAGGCCAGCGCGACGTCATCACGGCTGTGGACCCGAAGCCGAGTGATGGCGGCGCTGGTCAGCGAGCGGTCGGGCAGCCGGACGCTTGTGACGTGGCGGGCGCCGCGGCCCGCCGTCGGGTCGTCAGTCTCGACCATCGTTTCGAGCGCTTCGGACAGCGCCCCCACCTGTCGCGCTACCGCCCTGTCAGCCCTGCTTGCGCCGGCATCTGCCACCGCCGGGGCGGCGACGGCCAGCAGCGCGGTAGTCAGTACCACCGCCAGGACGACGCGGAGTATCACAGGAGCGACCGCACCCGTTCGAGCACGCCGGGGTCGCGCGTGTCAGTCGCCGACGAACTCGCAACCTCGCTGTCCGACTGTATTGCGCTCTCACCGTCGACCGCGGCCGGCCGCTGTTCCACGCCCTCGATGCGGTCGGCCCCTTGACTCTCGGCGTCGTCCAATGGCTCCGCCCTCTCCCCGGCCGCCTCGTCGAGGCGTCGCTCCAGCCGTTCTGTAGCCGACAGCGCCGCGTCAGCTCGCTCCTCGACTCGATTGTTCACCGAGCGGATGTTGCCGACATATCCTCTGATAGCCTGTGTCGCAGCCGCTAGCTCTTCGGCGCGCTCGTCCAGTTCGTCGACACGCTGTTCGAGGCTCTCAATCCGTTCGGTCAGTGCCGCCAACTCGTCCACGGCTGGGAATCCGTGATCCCCATCGGTGATAGCGCGCTCGACCGTGTCGACTCGCTCCTCAAGCGTCTCTACGTCGGTCATGGGCGGTCGTGCTCCCGCCATCGTACTTGAACGCTCGGCCGAAGGTTCTTCTGTGATACCGGGTCCATCGACCATGTGACTGAGAGCGACCAGGTGAAAGCGGCACTGGCAGTGCTTGCCCAGAACGAGCGCGACCAGCCAGCGGAGCCACCCGCGGAACGAACCGTGAGCGACGCGGGCCCGGATTCGGACGACGGATTTGAGTGGGGTCACAATGGGACAGGAACAGCGACGACTTCGGAGCGGGCCGACGCGTCGGCCGACTACCGGACGGTAATCGAACGGGCCCAAGTGGCGACCGAAGATATCGAGGCGGCCGCCGAGTTCGTCGAGTCGGTCGGGATAGACCGCTTGGAGGAAGCGGTCACACAAGCAGAACAGGAGGTCAGTGAACTTGCCGCGGACGGGCGGGCGGCGCTCGCGACGTTCGAGCGGTTTCGGGTCGCCATGGCCGGCCGGCGTGAGTATACGGGTCGACAGAACGATTGATAGAATTCGCCTCCGCCAGACCCCGGCGAATACCTATCAGGGCTTCTGCCGACCCGTATAGTGAGCGTTCACTTTCGCCGCGGTGGCGACACCGATTTAGGAGCGGCTGGCATACGCCCGCACAGATGACACGGGTAATTCACACCGGCGATACCCACATCGGGTACCAGCAGTACCACGTGCCCGAGCGCCGGCAGGACTTCCTCGACGCGTTTCGGACCGTGGTCCGGGACGCCATCGACGAGGACGTTGCCGCGGTGGTCCACGCCGGAGACCTGTTCCACGATCGCCGGCCGACCCTGTCGGATATTATGGGAACGCTGGACGTGCTCGAAGAGCTCGATTCGGCTGAGATACCGTTTCTGGCCGTCGTCGGCAACCACGAGGCGAAACGGGACGCACAGTGGCTCGATCTGTACGCCTCGCTGGGACTGGCGACTCGCCTCGATGACAGCCCGACCATCGTGGATAACACGGCGATATACGGGCTCGACTTCGTTCCCCGGTCGAAACGGGACGGCCTTGAGTACGAATTCGCCGCTCACGACGCCGACCACGCGGCACTGGTCACCCACGGACTGTTCCAGCCGTTCGACTACGGCGACTGGAACGCGCGTGAGGTACTTGGGCAGTCTTCGGTCGACTTCGACGCCCTGTTGCTCGGGGACAATCACAAGCCCGGCAAGCAGGCCGTCGACGGGGCGTGGGTCACCTACTGCGGGTCGACCGAGCGCGCGAGCGCCAGCGAACGCGAGGACCGCGGCTACAACATCGTTACCTTCGACGACGAGGTTCGCATCACACGGCGCGGCCTCGACACCCGAGAGTTCGTCTTTGTCGACGTGACACTCGACGCTCAGGAGGGCATCGAGCGAGTCCGCAGCCAGGTCGGGCAGTACGACCTGGCCGACGCTGTCGTCATCGTCAGCATAGACGGCGACGGCGATCCCATAGCTCCTGCGAGTATCGAGGAGTACGCACTCGACCGCGGCGCACTCGTCGCTCGCGTGACCGACCACCGGGAACTCGCGGCTGACGAGCGCGAGACCAACGTGAGCTTCGCCGACCCCGACGACGCTGTCGCCGAGCGCGTTCGGGAACTCGGGTTGAGCGGGGCCGCTCGCGAAATCGATGAGACTGTCCGGGCCTCGAAGGTCGCCGACGCGAACGTCGCCGAGACGGTCGAGGGCAGGGTTCGGGAACTAATCGAGGAGAATCCCGAGACGCTGGAGGAGTTCCTGTGAGGTGTCGCTGATGCGGTTCCAGCGAATCGCGATGGAGTCGTTCAAATGTTACAACGACGCCGATCTCACCTTCGACCCCGGCGTGACGGTCATCCACGGCCTCAACGGCAGCGGCAAATCCTCGCTGCTAGAGGCCTGCTTCTTCGCTCTTTATGGCTCGAAAGCCATCGATGAGAACTTGGATGATGTCGTCACCATCGGCGCAGACGACTGCACAGTCGACCTGTGGTTCACTCACGCTGACGGGGAGTACCATCTCACTCGGCGCGTGCGTACCACTGGCGAGCGTGCGACGACCGCCAAATGCGTCCTGGAGACGCCGGACGACACCTTCGAGGGGGCGCGGGCGGTCCGCCGGCGGGTAACCGAGCTGTTGCGGATGGACAGCGAGGCGTTCGTCAACTGTGCGTACGTTCGCCAGGGCGAGGTGAACAAACTCATCAACGCCTCCGCGAGCGACCGACAGGACATGCTCGACGACCTCCTGCAGTTAGGGAAGTTAGAGGAGTATCGAGAACGGGCGAGCGACGCTCGTGTGGGGGTCAAGCGTGTTCGCGAAGACAAGCAGAGTCGTCTCGACCAGCTTGACGACCAGATCACGGCAAAAGAGGAGAAAGACCTCCACGAGCGACTGAACGCACTGGAGACCGAACTTTCGGAGACGACCACCGAAATCGAGCGAATCGAGACCCAGCGTGAGACGGCGGCCGAGACGCTGGAGCAGGCGACGGCGGTTCTAGAAGAGTACGAAGAGCGACGCGAGCAACTTTCGGAACTGGCCAGTGATATCGAGACGCTAGAGGGCGAGATTACGAGGACTGAAAGCGAACGTGAGGATCTCAAAGAGCGCATTTCGGAGTTGAAGACCGAGCGGGAGGAACTGACGACGGAACTCGACGGCACCATCGCCGAGACCGATCTCGACGCGGCAGATACCGAACTCGTCGACGCTCGAATCGCCGATCTCGACGAGCGGGCCGAGGAACTCCAGTCCCGTATCAAGACCCAGAGCGTTGAAGCCCAGAAACACAGCAGCGAAGCCGACTCACTCCAGTCAGAAGCCGCGGATCTCGATTCTCGGGCCGAATCAAAGCGCGAGGAAGCTGACACGCTCGAATCTGACGTAGAGATGGCCCGTGAGACGCTTGCGGAGCGACGCGAGAAACTCGACGATATCGACGCACAGATATCGACCCTTGAAGCTCGCTTCGAGGACAGTGATATCCAGCGCGAGGACGCTGTGGACAACCGCGACTCGGCCGTAACGGAACTCGAAACCGCCCGTCAGCGGGTGACGGAGCTGGAGACAAAGCTCCAAAGCGAACGTGAGTCGCTCAGCGAGGCCGAGTCGCTCCTGGATTCGGGGAAATGCCCCGAATGCGGCCAGGACGTGGCAGAGTCGCCCCACGTCGCGTCTATCGAGGACGACCGCGAGCGAATCGCCGAGCTGGAGCGCGAGCTTGAGGCGGCCCGCAAACGGGTCGAAACCCTCGAAGCCGATCTCGAACGGGCCGAGTCGCTGGCCGAGGCGGCTGAAACGCTCGACTCGCTGGAATCGAACCGGTCGAACGTCGTCCAGCTCATCGAGGAGAAAGAAGCCGGTCTGGCGGCCGACGAGGAGCGTATCGAGTCGCTGCGCGAATCCGCCGCGGAACTCGAAGCGACGGCAACTGAGAAACGTGAGGCTGCCAGCGAGGCAGAGCAACGGGCGGCTGAGGCTCGCTCGGTGATTGGAGAGTGTAACCAGGAGCGACAGACGGTGACACAGTCGATACAGCGACTGGAGCGGGTGGCGGCGCTACTCGACGAGATCGCCGACTGCGAGACCGATATCGAGCAGCTCCGTGAAACGCGGTCCCAACAGGCGTCGATGAACGACCAGCGACGTGAGCGCCTGGCCGAGAAACGAGAGCGAAAGCAGCAACTCGCCGAACAGGTCGACGAGGACCGCATCGAAGAGGCCCGTGACGAGCAAGAGCGGGCGTCGGCCTACATCGAGAAAGCCGACGCAAAGCTCGACGACCTCCGCGAACAGCGGGACGAGACGCAGGCCGCTATCGGCGGCGTAAACTCCGAAATCGAGGAGCTTGAAAACTTGCGAGCCCAACGCGAAGAGCTGGCCGACACCGTTTCGAAACTCGACGTGCTGTACGAGGAGAGCGAACAGCTCCAGGAGATGTACGGCTCGCTGCGGGCCGAACTCCGCCAGCGCAACGTCGAGACGCTCGAACGGATGCTCAACGGAGTGTTCTCGCTGGTGTACCAGAACGACTCCTACTCCCATATCGAACTAGATGGTGAGTACCAGCTGACGGTGTATCAGAAGGACGGTGAGCCGCTGGAGCCCGAACAGCTCTCGGGCGGCGAGCGGGCGCTGTTCAACCTGAGTCTGCGCTGTGCTATCTACCGGCTGCTGGCGGAGGGCATCGAGGGGGCTGCGCCGATGCCGCCGCTCATCCTCGACGAGCCGACGGTGTTCTTAGACTCCGGGCACGTCACGCAGTTGCTCGATCTGGTGGCGTATATGCGCGACGAGGTGGGCGTCGCCCAGATTCTGGTCGTCAGCCACGACGAGGAACTCGTCGGTGCGGCCGATGATCTCGTCCGCGTCGAGAAGTCGGCGACGACGAACCGCTCGCACGTCTCACGCGTGGACCAAATCGAGGAAACGGTCGCCGAACTCGCCGACTAGTCCGTGAGCCACTCGACGGCGTCGCTCGCGCTCCCCGTCGTGTCGTAGCCTGGCTGGCCGAGGACGGTCGCTTCGTCGACGAGACCCGCGGCACGAAACTCAGCGAGCAGGCCGTGGAGATCACTTTCACAGAGGTCGTAGCTATCCAGCAGGTCATGGACCGACAGCGGGCCCCGGCGGTTGAGTTCGATCAGCAACCCCAGTGCCTGGTCGTCGTGGGCGGCTGTGAGGACCGTCCGGACAGATGCCGGAACGGCGTGTGCGGCCGTCGAGAGTGGAGACTCGCCATCGACCGACTCCAGTCGCTCGTTGGCAACGTGTTTCTCGGCGCCGGTCTCCGGGTCGCGGACGAGGCTCGACTCGCTCGATTGCTTCACAAGAACGTAGCGGGTCCCGGATTCGTCGCGGACGGTGCGCATATCCCGCCGTAGCTTTCGGCCGCGGTTAGCCGTTGTGGTCCGCGGGGTCGCCGTCAGATTCCCCTGCTTCTTCGTCAGTTACGCTGTCGCGCTCGTTCACGAAGCGACGGTAGCGAAAGACGCCGTAACCAAAGGCGATAGCGCCGACGAGTGTGATCCTGATACCGAGGTCGACCCGCCCCTCGAAGTAGGCCAGCATTGGCCCGACCGAAAGCGCCAGTAGGGCGATATTAAACACGACGACGAGCTTCCAGAACAGCGATGTCAC
>JAQCNK010000142.1 GCA_028275075.1 Haloarcula sp.
TTGTTATCAGCGTCACCGTAGAGAACAGCGGGAGCGCGGACGGGAGCTACCCGTTCAGCGTTCGGCTCAACGACAGTAGCGTCGTCACCCACGAGATAGCAGTCGCTGCGGGATCCACGCGAACGCGGAGCTACGAGCAAACGCTCTCGGCCGCCGGAGAGCTATCGGTAGCCGGGAGGCCAGTCGCGAACGTGAGCGCATCTGGCGGCGATTCGATCCTACCCGATTTTCTCAGTGGGCTCCTCGCGGGACTACCGAACCCGCTGGCGCTGTGGCCCGACGGGATTGTCGGGACAATTCTGGGCGGTGTCGTGGGGTTCGTGGTGATCGTTTACAGCGTACTCAAGGGACTGGCGATATACCTGGACTACTGAACGCCGGAAGCGCGCTACCGCTCGACAGCCGCCTCGATTCGCTCGATGAGTTGCTCGTTGCCCAGATACAGCGGCGTTCGTTCGTGCAGTTCCGTTGGCTCCGTATCGAGCAGTGAGCCGTCACCGTTGGAGGAGGCGCCGCCGGCCGATTCGAGGATGTAGGCCATCGGGTGGCCCTCAAACTGGAGTCGGAGTTTCCCCTCCGGTCGGGACATCAGCGCCGGATAGGCGAAGACGCCGCCGTACGTCAACACCTGGTTTATATCGGCGACCATCGCACCGCCGTAGCGGAGCTTCAGTTCCGCCCGAATTGACTCGGCGACCGTCTCGAAATCGTCGGTCCATGAGTCGACACCGCCGCCGAAGCCGAAGACAGTCGGGTCCTCGGGGACGGTGACCTCGTTGTCGACGAGTCGTTTTGCACCGTCTTCGAGGAGATACTCACGGACGCACCCGTCACGGGCCACCAGCATCGAGGTGACCGGGCCGTAGATGACGAAACCAGACATAACGAGGTTTCGACCGCTGGTTGGCGGGCGCTCGGTGTAGACGCCGAAGATCGTCCCCATACCGCTGTTAGGTTCGAGGTTCGAAGAGCCATCGAGCGGGTCGATGGCAACGTGGAGGCGGCCGGCGGATGTGGCCACAGCCTCACGCTCCTCGCTGGCGTAACTGGCCACGCCATCGATAGCGAGCAGGCGTTGCTCGAAGATCTCGTCCGCTCTAATGTCCGCTGCCAACTGCTCGTCACCGGTCGGGTTTACCGAGTCGCTATGGCCCCGCTCAGTGAATATTGCCGTCCGGACGTCCGTGGTAGTTTCCGCGATGGTGTCGATGACCTGTGCGACCGTGGCATCGGCGTTCGTGGTCGTGGCGTCGAGTGATTCGCTCATTGGTGATGGAGTGCAACCCTGACAGGTTGGGCAGTCGTCTGCGGCCGTGTCGGTTATCCATTCATCATCCCAGCATAAGTATCTTTAGTCTGACAATAACTACGAAGTGAGTAAATTTCTCCAATCCCATCCTGTCTGGTGGTTATGAATATTGGTATATATTCACCTATCACTCGTCCAAGACATCGCACATCCACTCGAACTGCTCGCGGAGCCGTCGCTCTCCCGCGTCAGTTAGCGAGTATTTGTCGGCGATACCGTCGGTCCGCTGTGAGACGAACCCGTTGTCGACCATCGTCTCAAGCGCCCCGTAGAAGCTCTTTGGGTCGATACGGGTGTCGTACCGGGATTCGAGCCGCGTCTTCAGTTGCTGGCCGGTCAGCTCATCGTCCGCAGCCGCCAGTAGGATACAGATGTCCCGTCGCCGGCCGCTCTGGAGCCACTTGGGCATACGCCCGCCAAGAGCCGCCTCCGTATCGATACTTTCGACTTACGACGCCCGGCACTGATAGCTGCCCAGCCGTTCCCGTTCGACTGATTCAGGGCCATCGAGAACGGTTTGCTCGGTCAGTAGCCATAGCTGCAGGTCGGTCATGCCGGTGTCGTGGGTCCGGTTCCAGCGCTCACAGAGATGGCGCGCAAGCGACTCGCGCAGCCCCGGCTCCCGTTTCGCATCGGCGAAGAACTTCCGCCAGCGCTCGTTGCGGTGCATCGCCGCGATTTCCGCCGGTCGCGACACCGAAAGTGGCTCACCGGTAACAGCGTTGACTCGCTGGCCGGACGTGAGATTCGCCGGCGCGAGGAGCCACCACGTTGACAGCGGTGGCGACGGCGCGAACATGTCCCAGGAGCGCTCGGTTACCTGTTCGGGCGTCCCCGCCGGCGCGCCGACCAACCCGAGTCCGACGACGTTGACGACCAGTAAGGCCGCGAGACAGAGCGCGGCAAGGCTCCGAGCGATCACCCGTAGGCCGGGCACTCGCTCCGCTATGGGGGTTCGGGACAGTCGCGGCAACCGCCACGGTAGGGTCGTCAGCGCCTCGGCACGCTCCCAGATTCGGGACGGTACAAGTGGTACCAGGCCAGCCAGCGACACCAGTGGGAAGACACCCAGTTGCATAGTCAGTGCCATTCCGACGTGGAACGCAGCGAACGCAGCCACGAGTGCCGTTCGGGCCCATCTGGACAGGAGGAGAAGGAGCGGCGAGCAGACGAGCAGGCAGAGCCACGCCCAGGTCGCGAGTCGGAGGGCGGGCGCCCACCCGGCGACGATATCACCCAGCAAGACGGTGAAGTGGTCGAGTTGGAAGGCGTAGCGGACCGCCTCCCCTCGAAGCCAGACCTCGGCACGGCTCTTTACCACGGCGTTTGTAGCATAAACGGCGACTACCTGCCCGAGCAGCCCGACAGTGGCGAGACCGACAACGGCGTCGCTCGCTTCGTCCTCGCCGGCATCGACTGCCCACCGACTCCCGAGCGGGAGAAACGCGCCCCAGAACAGGAGACGGCGCAGGAGTACGTCCCCGCTGTTGAGCACCAGCGGGTTGCGTAGCTGGAGCGAGACGAGCAGTACGAGCGAGACAATGACAGCGAGCCGAGTCCGGTAGCCGACCAACAGCGCCAGCGCGGCGACCGACGCGAGAGCGAACAGCGCCACCTGAACCCAGAGCGAACCGGAGAGCGCGTGCAGCGAGACGGCGGCGTAGCCGGGAAAGAGCGTGGCCAGCAGCGACCGCGGGAGGACACCGGCGTCGGTGTAGAACGCGCCGATGTCTGAGACACGTCGCGCGAGGTCGATGAGGACGACAAGCGCCAGTGCGATCCGAAACCCCGCGAGCGACCGACGGTCGATAGCAAACCGTCGGGCGACTGCCCCACGCACTGCGTCGACACGTTCGGTCACAGTATGCCGAGCCAGAGCGGTCGCAGGCATAATACTGGTGGCTGTACGTTCGCAAAGATATTCACCACTCCGGATGGCGAATTACTCCAGTTTGGTACAGCTACCAGCATAACTCTTCCACTGCGTACCGATAGTTTTCAATCGCTCCAGTCCTAACGCCCGATAATGACTGGGACCGAAGCGACGGCTGCGGGAATCACGGGCCGGTACACTGAGACCGAGGCGGAGCGACTGCTCACTTTCGA
>JAQCNK010000151.1 GCA_028275075.1 Haloarcula sp.
AAACTCTCCGCGAATCCACCCAGAGACATCCATGTCACGCAACTGGCCATCTCGATCAATCTTTGATCTCCAACCGCGTGGGCAGTGTCCCATCTTTCCGTCTTAATTCGTCAGCTCTGCTGTTAGAACTTATGGGTAAGAGACAGCCCTGAAGGGCGAAGCTTTCGCCTCGAATTTTCCGTAATTCCCGCCTACTGGACACCGGTTCTGAGAAGTTCTATACGGGTCGACAGAACGATTGATAGAATTCGGCTCGCCAGACCCCGGCGAATAGCTATCAGTGTCGACCCGTATATCCAGCAGTGTCAGCAGACGACGTATGTGACGAAAACAGTATCATTGGGCGCGACGTGGACATCGACGCCCACGGTGTCACCGCTGCGGAAGGCATTGCCCCGTTCTACGTAACTGTCGACTACCACCGTCGCCAGCGCAGTCTCGGTCTCGAAGTTACGTACTGACTCACCAGTGCGCTCGGGTACCACTGGGTAGCTGATGAGGACCGGTCGGTCACACGGGAGATCAAACTGGGCGAGCACCTCCGTGTCGGGCTTCTCGCCGTTCCCGGCAGCGGCGGCCACGGTGGCCTTGTTGTAGTACGCAGCGGCCACGTCCACGGTTGCGTTCCGGGCAAGCGCGCCGGCGCCCTCGGCCGTCCGCCGCTCGTTCAGTTCCGCGACATAGGCATCTTCGACCTCGGCAAGCGAGAGCCCACCGACAGTGTCAGCGCTTCCCGGGGCCTCAGGTACTGGCGGTGGGCCCGATGGCCCGCCCAGCGTCGGCAGCGATATAACGCCAACTACGGACAGGAGCAGAACACCAAGCAGGACGGCGACAACAGCGTAGCCGGCGACGTACGTTGGTTCGAGAACGTCCAGCCAGCTGGTGCCGATCTCGTCCAGCGGGTCCGCTTCGGGCGGGCCCTCGCGCAGTTCGAGGTCCGCTCCGCCACAGCGCTTACACGGGGGAGAGTTGCGCTGGTGGGAGCGACCACAGTCCTGACAGATCCAGACGGTTCCACCAGGGACGACCTCGTGGTTGACCTGCCGAACCGCCTTCTCGAACGTTCCGTGCCCACAGTTGTCACAGGGCGGGTCGTTTTCCTCGTGTGGTTTCTCACACCACTCACACCGCCATTCCATTACTGCATATAGGTGACCGAGCTACAAAGGAGTCGCGACGGTGGCAGCCCACGCCGGGATCGCCCGCCGCTAAATCGACTGTGTCACAGCCGAACCGGTATCCCCTGCTCGTCGAGATGCCGTTTGGTCTCCTCGATAGAGTATTCACCGAAATGGAAGATAGAGGCTGCCAGTCCGGCGTCAGCGCCGGCATCGACGAACACCTCCGCCATGTCTTCCGGGCTGCCACAGCCTGAGGAGGCGATCACCGGCGTCGAAACGGCGTCACAGACCGTTTTCATCAACGGGAGATCATAGCCGTCTTTGGTGCCGTCGGCGTCGATGGAGTTGACGAAAATCTCGCCCGCGCCACGCCGCTCGGCCTCCTTTGCCCACCCGACAGCGTCTAGGCCCGTGCCCTCGCGGCCGCCCTTGACTGTACACTCGAACCAGCAGGACTCACCGTCGATCTCGACGTACTGTTCGCCCTGACCGTCGAAACGCCGCCGCGCGTCCAGAGAGATAACGATACACTGGCTCCCAAAGGCAGCCGCACCCTCTTCGATGAGATCCGGGTTTGCGATAGCGCCGGAGTTGATCGAGACTTTGTCCGCGCCGGCCCGCAGTGTCTCTTTGATATCTTCGCGGGTGCGAATGCCCCCGCCGACCGTGAGCGGGATGAACACCTCATCGGCCACAGCCGAGACGGTTTCGAGCATCGTCTCTCGACCCTCCGCGGAGGCTGTGATATCCAAGAAGACGAACTCGTCGGCCCCGGACTCGTTGTAGGCCTTCGCCATCTCCACCGGGTCGCCGGTGTACTCCAGATCCTCAAAGTTCACACCGGTGTACACCGCGGCGTCCCCGTTCTCGTCGACGTCGACATCGATACAGGGAATGATTCGCTTAGTCAGGGTCATTGCGTTCGAGTTTACTGCATGGCCGTTTCATCGTTTCGACTGCTACGGAATATTGTCGTCTCGCGCGGTTTCACCCCACAGTCGCCGTGCTACCGCTCGGGCGCCCGCTACAACGCGTCGACTCCCGCGGACGCAAATCCGACAGTTACAGGTGGTCGCTCTCACATTTTCGGGTATGGCAGACGACCACCACGACGATGACCGCCCCGACTACGACCCCGAGCACGTCGAACTGCCCGCGAAGGCGCCGCCGCTGCGCTCGACTGCGCCCCAAGACGATTTCACAATGGGACAGGTCGGAGAGGGTGCAAGCGTTGCGCTTTTCGGACTTCTCATGACTTTCGGCGTCGCGTTGGTACTGGTCTGAGAGTCTGTCTCGGCCACTGAGAGCGGGCGCAGCGGTTGCAGCCATAGCGCGTATACGGGTCGACAGAACGATTGATAGAATTCGTCCGCCAGACCCCGGCGAATATCTATCAGTGCTTCTGTCGACCCGTATAGTCAGGCCAACTCGTCGGAGATAGTTGACCGACGGTCGGCTATCTCGGGGGCGTCGTACTGCAGACGGTCGTCGTCAACCGTGATTTCGAGGTGGTTCGAACCGTTGGCCTCGCCAAGTTCCATCACAGGTGCGACCCCGTCGAACGCCTCGCGAACGGCGGCGGGATCGGTCGTCTCGAAGACGACTCGGCCGGGCTGTTCGTTGAACAGGAACTCCGTTCCGGCCCCGTGGTCGCCGGTCTCCAGAGCGACGTTGGCTCCGGCGTCCTCGTGGACCATCTCGGCAAGGCAGACAGCGAGTCCACCGTGGCTCACGTCATGTGAGGCCAGCACATGGTCTTCGTCGGCCACCTCGGCGATAGTACTGATGAGCGCGGTCGGATCCGCGGGGAGTTCCGGGAAGGCGTCGGTGCCGCCCAACAGCGTGGTGAACTCCGAACCGCCCAGTCGGGGCTCGGTCTCGCCCTCCAGTGACGTGTCGCCGACGACGACCAGGGTTCCCTCTCCGGAGAGCGACATCGGCGGTGCGTCGTACCCTTCTTTGACACCAACGAGCGCGAGTGTCGGCGTCGGTGGGATCGGTCCCGTGTTCGAATCGTTGTACAGCGAGACGTTCCCGCCGACGACCGGAACATCAAGTTCGCTACACATGTCGGCTAGCCCATCGACGACACCTTTGAAGCCGCCGTAGACGTCGGGCTTCTCGGGGTTCCCGCCGTTCAGGCAGTCGACCGCAGCGTGAGGCACGGCACCTTTCGCTGCGACGTTCGTGGCGTTTTCAAGCGCGACGGCCCGAGCGCCATCGTACGGCGCCGCGTCGGTCCAGTTGGGGTCCGCGCCGGCAGAGAAGGCCAGTCCGGTTCCCGACTCGCGAATCGCGAGGAGGGCAGCGTCGTCGCCGGGGAGAACGCTTGTTCGGACCTGTACCTCGTGGTCGTACTGGCGGTAGACCCAGCGTTTCGAAGCCGTGTTCGGGCTTGCGACAATGTGGTCGAACGCCTCGTCCAAGTCTATCGTCGGCAGGTCTCGCTCCCGTATCGGCGGGGCCTCGCTGGGCAGGTCGTTCATCGGCGCGCCTTCACCGAGGAAATGTGCGTCCACGTCGACGACTGTCTCGCCGTCGAACGTACAGACGTAGTTCGTCCCCGCTTCGGTGAGTTCGCCGATAACAGACGCACCGAGGTCGAACCGATCCGCGAGTTCGAGCACGCGGTTCACGTTCTCCGGTGTGACCTCGTACACCATCCGCTCTTGACTCTCGGCCAGGAGGTACTCCATAGCGTTCATGTTCGGCTCGCGTTCGTGGACCCGCTCCAGTTCGATACGCGCGCCCAGCCCGCCCTTGGCGACGAGTTCGGAGGACGCCCCCCCGAGGCCGGCGGCGCCGAGGTCACGCGCCGACTCGATCAACTCCTCGTCCAGCAACGCCTCGTTGCACTCGATGAGCAGCTTCTCAGCGTACGGATCGCCTACCTGGACCGCAGGGCGGTCCTCGGTCTCGGCGTCCTCAGCGAGGTCTTCGCTGGCGAAGGAGGCCCCGCCCAGCCCGTCACGCCCGGTCGAGTTGCCGACGAGGACGAGTTTGTTACCCGGCTCCTGGGCCTCGGCGGTAATCGTGCGTTCTGGCTCCAGCAGGCCAATGCAGGAGACGTTGACCAGCGGGTTTCCTTCGTAGTCTTCGTGGAAGGCGACCGAGCCCGTGACCGTCGGGACACCGATACAGTTACCGTAGTGGGAGATTCCCTCGACGACGCCCTCGAAGAGATACTGGGAGTGTTCACGGTCGAACTCGCCGAAGTAGAGGCAGTCAGCGAGTGCGATGGGGTAGGCCCCCATCGAGAGGGTGTCCCGCACGATGCCGCCGACACCGGTGGCCGCCCCGTCGAACGGATCGACGTAGGATGGGTGGTTGTGGGATTCGACGCCCATCGTGATATACATCTCGTCACCGTCGTAGGTCGGCAGGGCGACGACGGCGGCGTCGTCGCCGGGACCGATAACGACCTGATCGCCCTCACTGTCGAATGCGGTCAGGAGCGGACGCGAGGAGCGGTAGGCGCAGTGTTCGCTCCAGAGGTTCTCGAAGAGTGCGGCCTCTGCTCGCGTGGGCTCCCGACCGATTTCCTCGACCACGGTTTCGTGGTCGCTGTCGGACAGGCTCATTAGGTGTGCCTGGCCCCCGCCCGGCTAAATCGCTTTCCATGCGGGCGCGCCAGCGGGGCGCCGTTCACCGGCCTACCCGGCCGGCTCGGCCAGCAGGCTATCGACGTACGCCGTCCAGCCCTGGCGGAGGTCCTCCGCGACGTCCATCTCCAGGGCAACGGCGATACCCGTCGACCCGTCGGCCGCGGCCAGTAAGAACGTGGCAGTCGAGCGCGGATCCACATCTCTGAACACACCTTGGTCGACACCGGCGGCGGTGATGTTGGTCAACGCGTCGAGACAGGCGGTCTCCAGTTCAAGCAACGGCCCCCTGAGCGTCTCGTTGTACGGCGCATGCGAGAGCAGTTCCATTATAGCGACAGCGATGCCGGCGTATTCGTGTTCAGGGGTGCGAAAGAGGAATTCGCAGGCGTCCCGCAACGCAGCCTCCGGGTCATCGGCCTCGACCCGAAGCAGATCCTCGCTGAGATAGTCGGCAGCATGGTCGAGGAAGGCGGCTATCATCTCGTCTTTGGTATCGAAGTAGTAGTAGAGCCCCGCCTCGCTGTTCTCGTACTCATCGGCTATCTTCGCCGTCGTCAGCCGCTCGTAGCCGTGCTGATCGAGGGCCCGCTGTACCGCGAGAGCGATATCCTCCCTTGCGGCTTCATCAGTGTTGAGGCTCACCATACGACCGAGTGGTCGCTCAGTCTTTTGAGCGTTTCGCTGCCATCTGTGGGAGGAGCGCTTTTTTGTCTCGGTATCGAACTGGCCGTATGGTCCTCCCACTGGAGATGGGGTGGCGACACCTCCTCTTCGAGAACTGGCCCGTCGACCCGGACCTGATGGACGCGCATCTGCCCGAGGCGCTCAGCCCAGATACGTACGATGGCTCGGCATGGCTATCTGTGGTCCCGTTTACCAACGTCGATGTGCGGCCGAAGGGGGTTCCGGCGTGGGCGGGTGTTCACCTCCCGGAACTCAATGTCCGGACCTACGTCACGCGTGACGGCGTCCCGAGCGTCTACTTCTTTAGCCTCGACGCACAGGGGATTTCGAGCGTCGTCGGCGCGCGCCTCTTGCATCATCTGCCGTACTACTACGCGCGTATCTCGCTGGACTGGACGGACGGTCGGGTACAGTTCACCAGCCGCCGCAAACACCCGGGGGCGCGTCCAGCCCACTACGAGGCGACCTACTGGCCGACCGACGATCCGTTCACCGCCCCCGAAGATCCGCTGGGTGAGTTCCTCGTCGAACGGTACCGGTTCTACACAGAAGCGCCGGACGGACGACTCCGGTACACCGACGTCTCTCACGACCCGTGGACGCTGTATCCCGCGACCGCCGAAGTCGAGACTGATACGCTCTGTTCAGCAGATGGCTTCGACCGCCCCGACAGCGACCCAGTCTACTTCTACAGTCCCGGGCTCGACGTGGTCGCCGAGCCAAGCAGGCTCGCACCGGCGGGGAGCGAGGTATGAGCGACAGCAAGCCGCCGGGCGGTGACCACCCAGTCCTGCTGTTCGACGGTGTTTGTAACCTCTGTAACGGCGTTGTCCAGTTCATCATCCCGCGTGACCCCGAGGGACGAATCCGGTTTGCCCCGCTCCAGTCGTCGGCGGGCAAGGCGCTGTTGTCGGGCCAGGGCCTCCCGACGGGCAATCTCGACAGCGTCGTCCTCGTAGAGGGAGACGTTGTCTACCGGAAGTCCGAGGCGGTCCTCCGAGTGGCGGAGCTTCTGGGTTGGCCCTACCGGGCCGCGGCGGTAGGCCGTGTCGTGCCCCTGTCGATCCGTGACGCCCTGTATGACATCGTCGCCGCCAACCGCTATGACGTGTTTGGCCGGAAAGACCAGTGTATGCGCCCCGACGAAGACGTCAGCGACCGGTTTCTCGGCTGAGTCAGTCGAACAGCTCCACGAGGATTCGGGCCGCCTCGCCCCCATCGGTCGACTCCCGTAGTGTCGCCCGTGGTGCCGCGAGCAGGCCGGCTGCGAGAGGGCCCGCTCTACCTGTTCGTTCCTGACCGCCTCGGCTTCCCGGTCCAATCGGTCCCGTGCCCGCGCTACCCGAACCGCGTCCGTCTCTTTCTGTACGGCCATCGGCAATCAGAGCCTGGGAATAGGGCTCATACTGCCGGCAGTATCAGCGGGTGTACAGTGAGTAGAGGATGACCCCCAACCCGGCGGCGGTCATCGCACTGGAGACGAAGACGCTCGTGTACAGCAAGTCCCCAGCGAAATACGTCTCCACGACGAGGTCAAGCATCCCCCCGAGTATCGCACCGACAGTGATGACACCAAAGCCGAGGGTGAGCCACCAGTGTTGTTTTGTCCCGGTCCGGCTGTACGCTTGGTAGGAAAAGTAGGTTATGAGCCCGCCCATAATCAGGATCAGCGTCTTTGTGACGACAATACCGATCTGCGAGCTTGGGATATGTAC
Organism: Haloarcula sp.; assembly: GCA_028275075.1. GTDB lineage: Archaea > Halobacteriota > Halobacteria > Halobacteriales > Haloarculaceae > Haloarcula. The sequence continues at coordinate 7,129 of JAQCNK010000151.1, forward strand.
CATCTCTTAGGTCTCCTTGCGAACTTCCGACCAGAGGTTCTCGAGTCGCTGGTCCGGCGACCGGGCGCGGCCCTCGATCTCGACCTCGAACTCCCGAGACTCGTCCAGCGCGATGACGACCTCCTCGAAGTCGACGGCATAGCGGCTCGCATGCTGGCCATCTGCTCTGACTTCGACGCCCTCGTACAGCAGCGAGGAGTCGGTGAGCAGTTCGAGCTTCCGGTAGGTCGTCGAGAGCGGGACCCCGCTTTCCTCCGATATCTCACTGGCCGTCATCGGCTCCGAGAGCTCGCTGACTATCTTCCGGCAGTCCTCGTCGTCCAGCGCGTCGAGGACCGTCGTCAGTTCCGGTAGTTCCTCGTCCGACAGGGAGTCCCGGGCCATCTTTACCCCGATTCTCGTCCCGATCCCTTTAACCTCACCGGCTCACCGTTCAGCGTACCCTCACGGGGTCTCGACGACGTATTTCGTCGATACACTATACGGGCCGACACTGGTAGATATTCGCCGGGGTCTGGCGGCTCGGTGTGAACGGTCACGCATGACCAAGCGCAACGCCGCCGACCTGGAGGGCATGGTCGACATGCTGACTGAGAAAGATGTCGACGGTTCTGTTTCTACCATCTGGACTACGGCGGCCGCGGCACCGAGATTGTCGACGCCGATCTCTCGCCAGCCGACCGCCGCGAGACCGTCACGAAGGTCTGTGATATGACCGGCGAGTACCACGCTCGGGCCGAGGAGCGAGATACTGCTCGTGGGCAACTACGCCGACGCGGCCTACTTGGTAGCGTCCGCCCGCGAGCACAACGACCTGTTCGCACCAGACCCGCAGTGCTATCTGACCGACGACGAGAGACGCGAGACGGCCCCGGACGGGGGTTACATCGGACTGAGCGCGTACCGGGGCGCTTTTGCCCCATCCATTGGTATACCCGTACGTGCTGTCGGTCGAGCTTCACACGCACTCATCGCTGTCCCACGATGGTCGGGATCCGGTCGAGTTACTCCTCGAACAGGCCCAGGCAGTGGGACTAGATGCCCTTGCAGTCACTGACCACGACGAACTCGAAGCCAGCCTCCGGGCGGCCGAACTGGCGCCAGATTACGGGCTGGTGGGTATCCCCGGAATGGAAGTTACCTGCGAGGCCGGCCACGTCCTCGCACTGGGCATCTCCGAGGCGATTCCACCTGAGCTGTCCTTTGCGGAGACACTCGACCGAATCCGCGAACAGGGTGGCTTGGCCGTGGTCCCCCATCCGTTTCAGGAGTCGCGCCATGGCGTCTTAGATAAGATATCCAAGGCGGAGCTCGCGGCGGCCGACGCTATCGAAGTGTACAACTCCCGGCTGCTAACCGGGCGGTCGAACCGGCAGGCCGAGCGGTTTGCCAGACGGCGTGGCCTCCCGATGACCGCCGGCAGCGACGCCCACATCGCTGAGATGGTCGGGCAGGCGGTGACTTCGGTCGACACTGAAGAAGCGTCGGTGGCCGCGATTCTCGACGCCATCCGTGCGGGACGCACAACCGTCGAAGGCGAGCGAACACCCTGGCGCATCAGCTTCCGCCAGGCCGCCGGCGGCGTCAAACGCCGAATCGCTGGCCGTCTCAACGGCCTGCTGGAGTGACCGATGCGGGGTGCATCCAGAGCGGTCGTCCGCGACGCGGTGGCAAGCGGCGATCCGCTACCCGGAACAGCCGGCTTCGCCGGCGAGTTCGACAGTGCGCTCGCAAGGGATCTGCTCGGTCGCGAGCCGTTGTTCGTCGAGGCAGGCACGACCGGCAATGGGCGTCCGGCTTGGAGCCACGACCCGACTGACCTCGAAGAGCCCGACCTGTTCCCAGCCGGCCACGTGCTGGACGACGACGGTACGCGGTCGGTCTGGACACTCCCCGATCCCGAGCCGTTCGACAACCGGGAAACTGCCATAGCGCAGGTTCGCAACGTCGTCGAAACGAGCGTTGACGCCGTCGAAACCGATGCCTTGGCCATCGCCTTTTCGGGCGGCGTCGACTCGGCACTGCTTGCCGCCCGCCTCGACGCGCCGCTGTACGTCGCCGGCTTCCCCGAAAGCCACGACATCGAGGCGGCCCGCTCGGCTGGCGACCTGCTCGACCGCGAGCTTCGCGTGGTAACACTGACACACGACGCAATTGAGCGCGCTGTCCCGGAAATCGCCGCCGCGACCGGGCGGACCGACGCGATGTCGGTCCAGATAGCGCTTCCGCTGTATCTTGTGGCCGAGCGCGTCGCCGCCGACGGGTTCGACCGCCTCGCGCTGGGACAGGGTGCCGACGAGTTGTTTGGCGGCTACGCCAAGGTCGAGAAGGCGCCATCGGACCCCCGCGTCGAGGCGGACACCGTCCGAGGCGCCCAGCGAGAGGTGATCCAGACGCTCCCGGACCAGCTCCCACGGGACGTGCTGGCGCTGCGTTCGGCTGGAGTGGAACCGGTGACGCCGTTGCTCCACGATCGCGTGGTGTCGGTGGCGGTACGGCTGGGGGATACAATGCTCGTGGACGGCGAGACCCGCAAGTGGGCGCTCCGTCAGGCCGCGCTGGACTCGCTCCCGGACGCTATCGCGATGCGGGACAAGAAAGCGGCGCAGTACGGCTCGCTGGCCGCGCGCGAACTTGACCGTCTGGCCCGCCAAGCGGGCTACAAGCGCCGGATGGACGACCACGTCGGACAGTATATCGAATCCTTGCTGTAGCGAACGGACGGCCGCCGACATCGCGAGGCCGGTCGTGACGACTAGCAGCGCACACAGGCCGCTGGCTTCCCGTTGAACCTACGTCCGGCTCTAGCCGACTGCCTCGATAGCCCGTAGACCGACCGCCACGACATCTGCCGGAATCTCGTCACTGCGAGCACGCAGGTCCGCGGGCGTGAACCAACGCCAGTCACTGGCGGGCTGTTCGTCCGGTTGGGGCGTTATCGCTTGGCTCGGCGCCGCGCCGTAGAATATGAAATCGACGTGCTGGTGTCCGACATCGCCGTTCTCGTGAACGTTGATATCCTCGACCAGGAAGTGCTGTGGCTGAGGAATCGATCTGGCGGTTTCACTCGTGATGGCCTCCTGTGGCGCGACGAGATCGACGGCCAGCCCCAGCTCCTCCTCGGTCTCCCGAAGCGCGGCCTCGTGGGGCAGTTCGTCGCGGTCGAGGTGACCACCGGCGGGGAGCCACATCTCTAGCTTGTCGTGTTCGTGTAGCGCAACGGCCCCGTCGTGGACGGCGTAGACGGTCGCGACGAAGTGCCGAGTCGTCTCCATGAACGCGCCAACGGAGCGGAGGAAAAACTGCGTTACGGCTGGACGGAGTCTTCTGCTTCCAGCAGTTCGTGGTAGCGGTTCCGAATCGTCACTTCGGAGATACTGGCAACTTCGCTCACTTCGCTCTGGGTGACCTTCTCGTTGGTCAGCAGTGAGGCGGCGTAGACGCCGGCAGCGGCCAGTCCGACCGGCGATTTCCCTGAGTGGACGCCTTCCGCCTTGGCGTTCTGGAGGAGCTGGCGGGCGCGTCGCTCGACCTCCTCGGAGAGCTCGAGATCGGAGGCAAAGCGGGGGACGTAGCTCTCGGGGTCGGCAGGCTGGATTTCCAGCGAGAGCTCGCGGACGACGTAGCGGTAGGTGCGGGCGATCTCGTCTTTCCCGACGCGGGAGACGTTGGCGATTTCGTCGAGGCTCCGTGGCGTCCCGGCCTGACGGGCGGCGGCGTACAGCGACGCCGTTGAGACGCCTTCGATGGAGCGGCCCGGCAGCAGATCCTCATCGAGCGCCCGGCGGTAGATCACGCTTGCGGTCTCGCGAACGTTCTCGGGCAGTCCCAGCGCAGAGGCCATCCGGTCGATCTCACCGAGGGCCTGCTTGAGGTTGCGCTCTTTAGAGTCGCGGGTTCGAAACCGTTCGTTCCAGGTCCGAAGGCGCTGCATCTTCTCCCGTTGGCGCGAGGACAGGGAGTTGCCGTATGCGTCCTTGTCCTGCCAACCGATGTTGGTTGACAGCCCCTTGTCGTGCATCATATTGGTCGTCGGGGCGCCGACGCGAGACTTCTGGTCTTTCTCTTTGGAGTCGAACGCGCGCCACTCCGGGCCGGGGTCTATTTCATCTTCCTCGACGACGAGGCCACAGTCCTCACAAACAGTTTCGCCGCGCTCGCTGTCGGAGAGTAACGAGCCGCTACACTCGGGACAGACCAGTGACTCCTCGTTTTCGGTCTGCTCATCTTCGGTTTCGCTCTCATTCGTGTATCGGCGTATGGTGGTATCGGTCATTGGTTGGGCGAACGGGTGGGTCTGTAGACCCGAGAAACATCTATTGTATCTTCCTGTTGTGGCCAAACCAACTTAAAAGTTTTCCCAAATCACAAAGTTATGATTTTCATATCGAAAAACACGATTCGTATTCGTGGTGAGATGCTGTCGCTCGGAGAACTACCCGAAACAGTTGGGCTCGCGGTTCCGAAACGCTTACCGCCGGGCCAGTGTTCGAATCCTCCATGAGCGAGAACGCTGTTGACGGCGACGAGGTCGCCCACATCGCCGACCTCGCCCGTATCGACCTGGACGAGTCGGAGGTCGAGCGGTTCACCGAGCAGTTCGGCGAGATTTTATCAGCCTTCGAGGCCCTCGACGAGGTGCCCGAAACCGACCGGAAAGCCGACCTGACAAACGTGATGCGCCCCGACGAGGTACGGGAGTGTCTGACACAGGAAGAGGCGCTACAGAACGCCCCTGAATCGGAGGCCGGACAGTTCAAAGGCCCGAAGGTGTCGTAGATGACCGACTACAACGCCTACATCGCTGCGGAACGCATCACGGGCGCGGACGAGGGGCCACTGGCCGGAAAGACCGTCGCGGTCAAGGACAATATCTCCACGAAAGACGTCCAGACCACCTGCGGGTCGGCGATGTTGGAAGGCTATGTCCCGCCGTACGACGCGACGGTGGTGTCCCGGCTGAAAGACGCCGGCGCGACCATCCCCGGGAAGACCAACATGGACGAGTTCGGAATGGGGACCACGACAGAGACATCCGCATATGGTGCCGTCGAAAACCCCGCGGCAGAGGGCCGCGTCCCCGGCGGCTCCTCCGGTGGTTCCGCAGCGGTGGTCGCTGCCGACGACGCCGATATGGCGCTTGGCTCTGACACCGGCGGCTCGATTCGCTGTCCCGCCGCCTTCTGTGGCGTCGTCGGTATCAAACCCACCTACGGGCTGGTTTCCCGCTACGGGCTGGTGGCCTACGCTAACAGCCTCGAACAGATCGGACCGATCGCCCCCTCGGTCGAGGATGCCGCCGAACTCCTCGAAGTCATCGCCGGGCCCGACGAGCGCGACGGGACGACCCGTGACGCCCGCGAGTACGGCACCGACTACGACTTCGCCGACGCGGCCGACGGTGATGTAGACGGACTCACCATCGGCGTCCCGACCGAGCTACTGGACGGTGCCGACGAGAACGTGGTCGAGACGTTCTGGGACGCCATCGACGAACTGGAGTCCCAGGGGGCGAGCTACCACGAAGTCGCACTCCCGAGCGTCGAACACGCCGTCGAGGCCTACTACGTCATCGCTATGTCTGAAGCGTCCTCGAACCTCGCTCGTTTTGACGGGGTTCGGTACGGGCAAAGCGGCGGTGAGGGCAACTGGAACGAGAGCTTCGCCCAGGCACGCGAGGAAGGCTTCGGCGAAGAGGTCAAACGCCGGGTGTTACTTGGCACCTACGCGCTCTCGGCGGGCTACCACGACAAGTACTACAAGAAGGCCCAGGATGCCCGTGCGTGGGTCAAACAGGACTTCGACGAGGCGCTGTCGAACGCAGACGTACTCGCCTCACCGACAATGCCGGTGCCCCCGATGAAACGCGGTGAGAGTCTGGACGACCCGCTGACGATGTATCTCGCTGACGCCAACACGACGCCGGTGAACCTCGCCAATCTGCCCGCTATCTCCGTGCCCGCCGGTGACACGGACGACGGCCTGCCCGTGGGGCTGCAGCTCGTGGGTCCGGCCTTCGGCGAGAAGACGATTATCCGGGCCGGGAGCGCGTTGGCGTAGCGGTGTCACCGACTGCCGGTGCCGCCTCAGTGCCAGACCGGCGGCTGGGACTCCGTTCTCGCGCGCCGCACTGACCGGGAGAGGACTGATACGTTTTTACTCTCCCGCCATCTGTACTGGGCCATGAGTGATGTACTCGGGTGGATTCGCTGGCCGCTGATGTCGAAATCCATCGCCGCAGGAACCGGTCTCGGGAGTATCTACGGTGTCGCGAACGGAGAGTTCG